>CALJQI010000061.1 GCA_937980285.1 uncultured Gammaproteobacteria bacterium
CCCGGCCCAGCTCACCCCCGGGCCAGCGCGTTGCGCCAGGCGTACGCGATAGTTTGGGCACCAGCGCCGGGATCTTGAGCGGTTCACCGTCGATTTCAACCGATTCGAACAATCCACGCGCCTGGAAGTGCTCGTCGTTGATCATATCCTCGACGTTATAAATCGGTCCCGCGGGCACCCTCGCCTGGTCGAGTTGCGACAGCAGCCATGACGAATCATGGGCGCCGCACCATTGCGCCAGCGCGGCATCGATCTCGGCCTCGTGTTCTACCCGCCCCGGGTTGGAGGCGAGGCGCGGATCCGTGGCCATCTCGGGATAACCGGCGGCGACCATCAGGCGCTGAAATATCGAATCGCCATTACCGCCGATAACGATGTACCTGCCATCGCCGCAGCGGTAGGTATTGGTCGGAACAATCCCGGTAACGGTGCTGCCCGAGGGTTCACGTATGACGCCGTTGCCGTCGAACTCGGGCACTACCGCTTCCATCAGGTTAAACATCGACTCGACTAACGACACGTCGACTACCTGGCCGTTGCCGCTGCGATTTTTCTCGAGCAGGGCCATGGCGATGCCGAGGGCGGCATGAATGCCGGAAATGGTATCGCCGATACTCAGATTGGGTCGCACCGGCGCCTCGCCGGGATGCCCGTTGACGTAGCGAAAGCCGCTCATACCCTCGCATACCGAGGCGAAACCGGGTTTGTTGGCATAGGGGCCGTCCTGCCCGTAACCGGATATGCGCGCATACACCAGCCCGGGGTTGCTGAGTCGAAAGTCCTCCGGCCCGAGCCCCCATTTTTCGACCACGCCGGGACGAAAATTTTCAATCACCACGTCGGCCTGTTCGATCAGATTTTTCACCAGCTCGACGCCCTGCGAGGTTTTCAGGTCGATGCTTACCGATTTCTTGTTACGCGCCAGCGAACGCCACCACAGCGAGGTGTCACCGCGCATTTCGCGCCAGTAACGGATTGGATCGCCGCCGTTCGGCGGTTCTATCTTGATGACTTCGGCGCCGAAATATCCCAGCATGCAACCGGCAAACGGCCCCGCCAGCAACTGCCCCAGCTCTATCACGCGATAGCCCGCGAGCGGACCTGATGCCTTCATAAGGATTCCCGTTACTCGAATTGCCTGAAATGTTACGCAGGAAAGGCATGCGTGACCAGTCAAAACCCGGATATGCCGTAACCGTCCCCGGCATTTTCGCCACATGGCCAGATTTCGACCAGGATAAGGCAACAGCAATCTCTGCCCGGCCGGGTTTAGGGAATCGGGCCAAAGTGGCTATTTCATCAGCACTTTTATGACAAATCGAGTGCATGATCGAGGCGATTCAATTACCATTAATCGTCACCTTAGAGTTTGTTATATGTCACCCGTAGTACTGGCCGATTCCGGCGCCGATACAAAGATATTCGTGCTCGACACCAACGTATTGATGCACGACCCTTCCGCCCTCTTCAAGTTTCAGGAACATCATGTCTACCTGCCGATGACCGTGCTCGAGGAGCTGGATAACGCCAAGCTCGGCGTTTCCGAGGTTGCCCGAAACGTGCGCCAGACCAACCGTTTTATCGACGAGTTACTGACGGCGCAAAAGCAGCTGGTTATCGAGGAAGGCCTGCAGCTGAATCAGTTCACCGCCGCGGAAGAACCTTACAAATGCAGCGGCCGACTGTTTTTCCAGACCGAGGCGCATGGCGCCAGCCTGCCCGACTCGCTGCCCGGCAACAAGAACGACAATTCGATCCTGAACACGATCATGTCGCTCAAGCAGGAAATCAGCGACCACGAAATCGTGCTGATCTCGAAAGACATCAACCTGCGGATCAAGGCCACCATCCTCGGCATCAAGGCCGAGGACTATGCCAACGATCGCGTGGTCGACGATCTCGACCTGCTGTTCAGCGGATCGCGCCAGCTCGCCAGCGATTTCTGGGAAGCGCACAGCAAGCAGATCGAAAGCTGGCAGGACGAAGGCAAGGCTTACTACGAGGTCGCCAGCATCGAGGGCGAGGAATGGTTCCCCAACCAGTTTATTTACATGAACAGCGAATTCGAAGCCATCGTGCGCAAGCGTAACGAAACCGGGTTCCTGATCGAAGTCTGCCAGAATTACTACGGTCAACGGCATTCGGTCTGGGGTATTACCGCGCGTAACCGCGAACAGAATTTCGCGCTCAACCTGCTGATGGACCCGGATATCGATTTTGTCACGCTATCGGGCAGCGCCGGTACCGGCAAGACCCTGCTGGCGCTGGCCGCTGGCCTGACGCAAACGCTCGACCAGGGGCTTTACAAGGAAATCATCATGACCCGGGTTACGATCCCGATCGGTGAGGACATCGGCTTTCTGCCGGGCACCGAGGAAGAGAAGATGACGCCGTGGATGGGCGCGCTGATGGACAACATGGAAGTCCTCACCGGCAGCGACCAGAAGGACTCCTGGGAACAGGCCGCCACCAACGATCTGCTGCGCAACCGCATCAAGATCCGTTCGCTGAATTTCATGCGCGGACGCACCTTCCAGAACAAATACATCATCATCGACGAAGCGCAAAACCTGACCTCGAAGCAGATGAAAACGCTGGTCACGCGCAGCGGCACCGGCACCAAGATCGTCTGTCTCGGCAATTTGAAGCAAATCGATACGCCTTACCTGACCGAAACTACTTCCGGTATGACCTATGTAGTCGATCGATTTAAACACTGGGAACACAGCGGACATATTACGCTGATGAGCGTCGAACGCTCTCGCCTTGCCGACTATGCTTCGGAGATGCTGTAGGTAGAGACCGTCTCTTCAGCAGGGACGTTTACAGAATTTAATCCGCCAGGGTGATGCCCGAAGTATCCGGCGGCGGTGGGTCGGGTTCTTTTTTGGCGGTACTGAGCTCGCTGCCGACCGGTGCGATGTCGAAGCCGGTAATGTCGATATCAGGCTCTTCGGCCTGCTGATAATCGTCCTGTAGCTCGCTGCCGACCGGGGCGATGGAAACCGCAAGATCTTCGATCTGGTCGCCGGTAATACCAAGCGGATCGGTCTGCGGGGGCGGCGCCACGTCACCGTCATAGCTGGATTCATACTCTTGCGATACAGCCGCGGCGGCGGGCTGTGGCGCGGCTTCGGCTGCCGGCACCGATTCGGCGGCCGCCGGCGTCTCCGCGGCAGCTGCGGCAGGTCCGCCGCCAGCCATCGGCACGATTTCGCATTCGGCGCCGGCGCGATTGAGCGCGGTCAGATACTTGTTTGCAGTGGCCTGGTCGATGTTTTTCTTTATCACGATGCGCTTACCGGAGAACAGTTGCGCCAGCTTGGCCTGGTCGGCATTGAACATCTTGCCGACCCTGGCTTTGACTTCCTCCGGATTGGCGCCTTCACTGACCTGACCGGAAAATGCGACTTCGAATAATTGATCACTCATGTCATGATTCCCCTTACTGCTGCACTATACTATAGATCATATTTAAACATCTGTTTGCCATGACCAAAAACACGGAAATCACCCGCCTGACGCCACGCGGGAACATGGACATACTGTCACAGCTCGAAGTCGCCCAACTCATGCGGCGCAGCGTCGCCGACGGTCTCTACGAAACCTTCCGCCGCTGCTCGCTGGCGGTTCTCAACGTCGACAGCAAGACCGACGACGCGCGCGAGGTTCTGCGGCAATACAGCGATTTTGAAATTCGCGTGGTGCAGCAGGAACGCGGCATCAAGCTCGAAATCGAAAACGCGCCCGAAAGTGCCTTCGTCGATGGCAAGGTGATGACCGGCATCCAGGAGCAGCTGTTCGCCGTGCTGCGAGATGTTTCCTATGTCAAAAACAAGATCGCGTCGAACAAAATCTTCGATGTCGATACCAGCGACGGCATCACCAACGTAGTATTTCATATCCTGCGTAACGCGCGCGTGTTGATACCGGAAACCGAGCCAAACCTGGTGGTTTGCTGGGGCGGTCATTCGATCGCGCGTTCCGAGTACGACTATTGCAAGGAGGTCGGTTACCAGCTGGGCCTGCGCAGTTTGAATATCTGCACCGGATGCGGTCCGGGCGCGATGAAGGCACCGATGAAGGGCGCCGCGATCGGGCACAACAAGCAGCGTATTCGCCAGGGGCGCTACGTAGGCCTTACCGAACCCGGCATTATTGCCGCCGAGTCGCCGAATCCGATCGTCAACGAGCTGGTCATCCTGCCGGACATCGAAAAGCGGCTGGAAGCCTTCGTGCGGGCCGGACACGGCATCATCGTGTTCCCAGGCGGCGTCGGCACCGCCGAGGAAATCCTGTTCCTGCTCGGTATTTTACTCAACCCGGATAATCACCAGGTACCTTTTCCGTTAATCCTTAGCGGACCCGAGAGTTCGCGCGAGTATTTCAGACAGATCGATGATTTCATCAAGCTGACGCTGGGCAAGCAGGCGCAGGAATACTACAGCATCATCATCGACGATCCGACCAAGGTTGCGCACGAGATTGCCGCCGGCCTCGAGTCGGTGCGTAATTTCCGGCGCCAGCACTCCGACGCTTACTACTTCAACTGGATTCTGAACATCGACCACCAGTTTCAGAAGCCGTTCGAACCCAGCCACGTAAACGTCGAGTCGCTGGCCATCAGCCGCGATCAACCGACCCATTTACTGGCGGCCGATTTACGCCGCGTGTTTTCCGCAATTGTTGCCGGCAACGTCAAGGCGGAGGGCATTCAGCGCATCGAGCAAAACGGGCCTTTCAAGATCCACGGCGAGGCCGGCATCATGCAATCGCTCGACGCCCTGTTGCACGGTTTTGTCGAGCAGTCGCGGATGAAGGTTCCGGGTAAGACTTACACCCCCTGTTACACCCTGCAAAAGCAATGACAGGCGGGGCCGGTTCGCGCGCACTCGAAAGCATACGTAACTATGTCCTGTTAACGCCCGAAATCGGCACCGCCGGGCAGCCGCGCCGCGACCAGTTCGAGCATATTTCAACGGCGGGATTCGAAACCGTGTTCAATATCGCGATGCCGGAACACCCCGACTCGATCGACGACGAGGGCCGGCTGGTAACGGAACTGGGCATGAATTACCTGCACCTGCCGGTTCCTTTCGATAATCCCGCGGCCGATCACGCGCGCCAGTTCTGCGCCCTGCTGGATGCGCAACAGGGGCGCAGACTGTTCGTGCACTGCATCATGAACTACCGGGTTTCGGCATTCATGTATCTTTACCTCAAATGGCAGCGAGGTTTTTCCGAACAGCGAGCGCGGTCACCGATTTTCGATAAATGGCAGGTCGAAGCACAATGGCAGGCGATTCTGCAACTCGATGCCGAGGCCCTGCATCTCAGCCGGAATTGAAGCGGCGGTAATCCTCCAGCAGCCTGCGTTCGGCGCGGATGCCATTGATACAGTAGGCGCCGACGCATAGCAGCACGATGCCGCTGCCCGCGAGCGTCAGCAAACTGGGTTGCTCGCCAATCCCGATCCAGACCCAGATCGGCCCCAGGATCGACTCGGTCAGCGAGAACAGCGCGACCTCGGATGCCATGATGTAGCGCGCGGCCACGGTAAAACACCAGAAACCGATACCGAATTGCAGGCAACCCATGGTGATCGCAATTACCAGGTCGTGGTTCGATATGGTGAAAGTCTCGACGAATAACGCGGCCACCCCGCCCATGACGATGCCGCCGAGACAGGTTGCCGGCAGCATGTCGACGCCGCGCCGGTTGCGAATGATCAACAGGAAAACGACAAACGACGCGACCACGCCGAGCGCGGCGATATTACCCAGCCATCGACCTTCCAGCAGGCCGTCGGCGAACATCAGGGCTATGCCGCCGAGCGAAATCACCATCGCCAGCACGCCGAAGCGCGAGGTTTTTTCGCCCAGCACCAACCAGGCCACGAAGGCGGTCGCCAGCGGCGCCGCGCCGATAATGAATACCGCGTTGGCGACCGTGGTCCACAATATTGCGAAGATGTAACAAATCGAGCCGAGGCCGAGCACCAGCGCCGCCCACAGCCCGGGCCTGCCGATTGCGCGAAACGCCGCCCCGATGCCCGAGCGGTAGCGCAGCAGCAACAGCAGGAATAGCGTAAGGGAAAAGGTGAAGCCGCGGTAGAACAGGATCTGCCAGCCGCTGGCGGCTTCGATGTTGCGCAACAGGATGCCGGAAGTGCTGAGGAAAAAACCGCCGATGATTACCAGCGTCACGCCGTAGCCGTATCTGCGCTCCATCTAGCTTGTCGAGACCGGCAGGCCGATCGGCCGGCGCGGGTAAACCTCAGGATGCACGAGTCGCTTGCCCGACTTTCGAGCGCCCATAGTTTCGCGGCCAGGCCCGCGAGCGCACTCAGGGCAGTTTGACAACGGCGCGGCCGCGGATTTTGCCGGCGAGAATATCCTCGGCCGCCTGCGGCAGATCGTTGAAATCGAGATCGAAGGAAAGACTGTCCAGCAGGTCGAGATCGAGATCGGAAGCCAGGCGCTGCCAGGCAAGCTTGCGCCTTGCGATCGGCGCCATCACCGAATCGATACCGTACATGGCGATCCCGCGCAGAATGAAAGGCGCCACGGATGTCGGCAGGCTCATCGAATCGGCCAGACCGCAAATGGCGGCGGCGCCCCCGTAGCTGATCTGGCTGAGCACGTTTGCCAGGGTATTGCCGCCGGCGACATCGATCGCTCCCTTCCACAGCTCCTTTCCGAGCGGGCGCGCCTTGTCCGCGAAATCCGCCCGGTCGAGTACATCGGCCGCGCCCAGGCCGGTCAGAAATTCGCGTTCCTGCATGCGCCCGGTGGTCGCCACCACTCTATACCCCAATTTACTCAGTATCGAAACCGCGACGCTGCCGACCCCGCCCGAGGCGCCGGTGACCAGGATATCGCCGTCGCCCGGCCTGATACCGTGATCTTCCAGCGCCATAACGCTCAGCATCGCGGTATAGCCGGCGGTGCCGATCGCCATGGCACGGCGCGTATCGAGTCCATCGGGCACCGGCACCAGCCAGTCGCCGCTAACGCGGGCTTTTTGCGCAAACCCGCCCGAATGGCCTTCGCCGACACCGAATCCATTCAGGATAACGCGGTCGCCCTCGCTGAAATCGGCATGACTCGATTCGCTGACGGTGCCGCTGAAGTCGATGCCCGGGGTCAGCGGAAACCTGCGGATAATGGGAGATCTGCCGGTTAGCGCCAGGCCATCCTTGTAATTCAAGGTGGTGTACTCGACGCGTACGGTAACGTCGCCTTCCATCAAATCGCTATCGTCGAGCTGCGTCAGCGTGCAGCGCTGACCGTCGTCGTTTTTGCCAATCTGATACGCCTGAAACTGTTCTGACATGAAATGATCCCGTGAATCGCTATTTGTAAGACAAATCATGTTAAAGTAATTAACCCTCAAATGCATCACAAAACTAAAGGCTTGAACGTGCAGCAAAATGTTATCGTCAAGGAAAGTATTTCCAGGCAGATTGCCGAACAGTTACGCAAGGCGATCGTCGACGGACAGTTCAAAATCGGCGAACGCCTGCCGACCGAAGACGAGCTTGCCCAGCGTTACGGCGTCTCGCGCCCAAGCGTGCGCGAAGCGCTGAAACGACTCGCCGCGCAAAACCTGGTGCGCGCCAGGCGCGGGCCGACTGGCGGCAATTTCGTGGTGCAGCCGAGCTACGAAGAACTCGCCGAATCGCTCAGCGGCGCGGCCACCCTGCTGGTTGGCATAGGCGCCCTCGACATCGAGGAAATCATCGAAGCGCGACGAATCCTGCAGGGCAGCTGCCTGCAACAGGCAGTGAACAAGGTGGATGAAAAGCATTTAACCAATATCGGGGAGGCGCTAAGCCGCCAGCAGGACCCTGACATCAGCGACGAGGAGTTTTGCCGGGCCGATGTAGCCTTCCACCGCGCGCTGGTGGACGCCACCGACAACGGCATGCTGCGCTTTGTCATGTATACCGTTATCGAAGCCCTGATCCCGGTCACCAACATGGTAGTGACCGTGGTGCGCGAACGCAGTGATATCATTTGCCTGCATCGGCGAATGCTCGATCACCTGGCGCAGGGCAACGCCGCCGAACTCAAATCGACAATGGACGAGTTACTGGATTACCTGCTGCAAAAGTTTGAACAGGCCAGCGCCAGGCGCTCCTAGGAAAGGATGACGCTATCGCCGCCGAGAAAGAAGTACGCGGCAATCCCCAGCAGCAGGATAATAATGATACCGATACGCGCCAGGCGCAGATCGATGACTCGATCCTTTTCATAACCATGAATGAGGTCACGAATACGGCACAGCGCGCTGGCCGCAAGTTTGCGCTTTTTGTAGTCCTCGACTACCGCTTCCGATCTTTCGTAATCAGCCGCCATGACGTCTGTTTTTAGCCTGCATTGCAACTTATAATGGACCCCGAATTCAACATTTACAAATGTAACTGTTTCACAGCATCGATAGGGGAACACAATTGATACCGATAATCCTGTCCGGCGGATCCGGCACTCGCCTGTGGCCGCTGTCACGCAAGATGTACCCGAAGCAGTTCCTCAGCCTGCTGCATGACGAAACCATGCTGCAGCGCACGCTGAAGCGGCTGGACAGGCTCGACCACGCAGCGCCCACCGTGGTGTGTAACAACGAGCACCGATTCATTGTCGCCGAACAGGCACGCCAGATTGGCGTCGAGGATTTGTCGATAATTCTCGAACCCTTCGGCAGAAACACCGCACCGGCAATCGCGGTCGCCGCGGTCCACGCCACGCAGCAAGCGGGCGACCCGGTGCTGCTGGTATTGACCGCCGACCACGAAATTCCCGATCAACAGGCCTTTACCGATGTTGTCAGGCAGGCGCTGCCGCTGGCCGAGGCCGGCAAGCTGGTAACTTTCGGCATCGTGCCGACCTACGCGGCTCCCGGTTATGGTTACATACGCCGCGGCGAGTCCGAGGGTAATGGATATATCGTCGACGAATTCGTCGAAAAACCCGATCAGTCGAGCGCCAGCGCTTACCTCGCCTCGGATGAGTATTACTGGAATAGCGGCATGTTCATGTTTCGCGCGCAGGCCTACCTCGACGAGCTGCAAAAATTCAAGCCCGATATGGTAACCCGCTGCCGGCAGGCGGCGGCCAACATGAGCGAGGATATCGGCTTTCTGCGGCTGGACGCCGAAGCCTTCGGCGATTGCGAGGCGGACTCCATCGATTACGCGGTGATGGAAAAAACCGAACTCGCCTGCGTGGTACCGATGGACGCCGGCTGGAGCGATATCGGCAGCTGGTCGTCAGTCTGGGAACAGGACGAGAAGGATGAGCACGGCAACGCTACCCGCGGCGATGTCATCACCAACGACACCGAAAACTCCATCGTCCATGCCGAGAGCCGGCTGGTTGCGACCGTCGGCGTCAGCGACCTGGTAATCGTCGAAACCCAGGACGCCGTGCTGGTGGCGGACAAGCAAAAGGCGCAGCAAGTAAAACAGATTGTAGAGAAACTGGCGCTGGACAGCCGCGAGGAAGAAAACTTTCATCGCATCGTTTACCGCCCCTGGGGCAGTTTCGACTCGGTCGACGAGGGCGAGGGATACAAGGTCAAGCGTATCAGCGTCAAACCCGGCGCGCGGCTATCGAAGCAAATGCATCATCATCGCGCCGAGCACTGGGTCGTGGTAAGAGGCACCGCGCGCGTGTTTCGCGACGACGAGATTTTCGACCTGCACGAAAACGAGTCGGTCTTCATCCCGCTGGGCACCACGCATTACCTCGAAAATCCCGGTGACGAAGCGCTCGATATCATCGAGGTGCAGTCGGGCGATTATCTCGGCGAAGACGACATCGTGCGCTTCGACGATATTTACGGCCGCAGCGACGGGTAAATTCAGTAACATTGACCTGGGTCAGCCCGCATTGCCGCCGAATCTGGATATTCATGAATTATGAGCGACCCCGATCCCGTGCAGTTCGACGATACCCAGCTCGATGAAGCGCTGGAGTATCCCGACTGGTTTAAAATCAGCCTCGGCGATTTAAATGACGACGTTGCCGAAGCCCGCGCCGACGGCAAGTTCGGCATCATTGTTTACTATGGTCAGAAGCGCTGTGCCTACTGCGAACAGTTTTTCAAGGCCAATCTGGGCGACGAAAGCATTGCGCGCTACATCCGCAAGCATTTCGACGTCATACCGATCGACATCTGGGGCATCGAGGATTTCGTCGACACAGACGGCAACAGTTACAGCGAGCGTGAATTGTCGATTCGCTATAAAACCAATTTCACCCCTTCGCTGGTGTTCTACGACGGTAAAGGTAAACCGATCCATCGCCTGCGCGGCTATTACCCGCCCTACCAGTTTCGCGCGACGCTGAACTACGTAGCCGAGGGCTTTTATCGCGTGGAAAAATTTCGCGACTACCTGGCGCGCGCCGAGCCGGATCTGTTTTTTACCCGCGGCGAGTTGATCGAGCGCGATTTTCACCAGCCGCCGCCCTACGACCTCGATCGCGGTAAACGGAAGTCGGACAGGGCGCTGGCCGTCATCTTCGAGCAGGGGTCCTGCCACGCCTGCGAATTGTTGCACACCGGCCCGCTGTCGCAGACAGAGATACTGGTTGAAATCGAGAAAATGGACGTCGTGCAGTTAAACCTGTTCGCGGATACGCAAGTGATAACCCCGGCGGGTAAATCTACCACCGCGAAACAGTGGGGTCGGGAGCTGGGTCTGTTTTATACTCCGACCATCGTACTGTTCAGCCCCGAGGGCAAGGAGGTCATGCGTGTCGATTCAGTGGTTCAGTTTTACCGCCTGTGGGGCGTGCTCGATTTCGTCAACCGTCGCGGTTACGCCAGCGGCATCGATTACCAGGGCTGGCGCCTGCAGCAACGCGAAACCGCCGACTAACCGGGGTTGCCGATGACTAAGGCTTGCGCAGATCGCGAATCGCTCGCGCAGCAGATAATCGACAGCTGCCTGGCGATGAACGCCCAGGGTATCAACCAGGGCAGCGCCGGCAACGTCAGCGCGCGTTTCGAGGACGGCTTCCTGATCACGCCTTCGGGTCTGCCCTACGATCGCCTGCGGCCTGCCGACATCGTGCTGCTTGGGCTGGACGGAAGCACGGCGGATAATCTGAAACCGTCCAGCGACTGGCGCATGCACCGCGATATCTACGCCTGTCACGAAAACGCCGGCGCCGTGCTGCACGCACATTCGACCTTCGCCACCGCACTGTCCTGCCTGCGGCGGGATATTCCTGCGTTTCACTACATGGTTGCGGTCGCCGGCGGCAATGATATCCGTTGCGCAGACTATGCCCTGTTCGGCACCCAGGCCCTGTCCGACAACATGCTGTCCGCGCTGCGGGACAGGCGCGCCTGCCTGCTCGGCACCCACGGCATGATCTGTTTTCACGACGACCTCGACAAGGCTCTGTGGCTCGGCGTCGAGGTGGAAACGCTGGCACGGCAATACTGGCATGCGCTGCAGCTTGGCGAGCCGGTGATCCTCGACGATTCGCAAATGCAACAGGTGGCGGCACAGTTCGCCGACTACGGCAAACAGCCCGCGCGCGGCGAGCGCTAAATGAACGTCGACGGCAAACCCTACCGAAGTATCTGGCTCAACGACGACGGCGTCTCGGTCGACGTAATCGACCAGACCCGCCTGCCGCACGCCTTCGAAATCCTGAACCTGCGATCGCTCGATGACAGCTGCGTCGCAATAGCCGACATGGTGGTGCGCGGGGCGCCGCTGATCGGCGCCACCGCGGCCTACGGCTTTTACCTCGCCATGCGTCAGGACGCCTCCGATTCGGCGATGCTATCCGCCTACGAAGCGCTCAACGCCACGCGCCCGACCGCGGTCAACCTGCGCTGGGCGCTGGATCGCATGCGCTCGGCGCTGACCCGGGTGCCCGCGCAAAGCCGCGTCGAGCATGCGCTCGCCGAAGCCGCCGCGGTTGCCGAACTCGATGTCGAAATCAACCAGGGCATCGGCCGTCACGGGCTCGAACTTATCCGCCGTATAGCCGCCGACAAGCCGCCCGGTGATGCGATCAACATTCTCACCCACTGCAACGCCGGCTGGCTGGCGACGGTCGACTGGGGCACCGCGACGGCGCCGATTTACATGGCCCATGACGCCGGCATCCCGCTGCATGTCTGGGTCGACGAAACCCGCCCGCGCAACCAGGGCGCGAGCCTGACCGCCTGGGAACTCGGCCATCACGGCGTGCCGCACAGCCTCATCGTCGACAATGCCGGCGGCCACCTGATGCAGCACGGCATGGTCGACCTGTGCCTGGTCGGCAGCGATCGCACCACGCGTTCGGGCGACGTCTGCAACAAGATCGGCACCTATCTGAAGGCGCTTGCGGCGTTCGACAACGCCGTGCCTTTTTACGTCTGCCTGCCGGGCACGACCATCGACTGGGAGATCGGCGACGGCCTGCGGCAGATCCCGATAGAGCAACGCGACGGTCTCGAGGTATCGCGGGTTCACGGCCGGCTAGCGGACGGCAGCATCGGCTCGGTATCGATTGCGCCCGAGGCTACGCCGGTGGTCAACTATGCCTTCGACGTCACCCCGGCAAAACTGGTCAGCGGTTTGATCACCGAACGCGGCATCGTCGAAGCGAGCGAGGCGACGCTGGCAGAGGCTTTCCCTGAACATCCGCGCCATCGGTAGACGCGAAAAGGCGTTCGACAAGGCGCTGGCGCCGATGACCGGATAGTTATTTGACCGATCGTTCCAAACTCGGTTAAGATGGGCGCTTCGAAGGTGGAATAACAATGCCCTGGCAAAAGAACTACGATCAGACCGAGGTGCTCGAAAAGGCGATGAAGGCCTTCTGGGCCCATGGTTACGAAGCCACCTCGATGAGCGACCTGGTCAAGGCTACTGGCATCAATCGAGGCAGCATCTATGCAGCCTTTCCCAACAAGCGCGAATTGTTCATACGCGCGCTCGAGTATTACGACCAGGTGTATCGCCGCGATCACCTGCAGCAAATAGCCGCTCTAAATACACCGCGCGAAGCCATCATCGCCGTGTTCGAATCCGCGGCCTGCAATCCGCCAGATAGCGGCAGGCCGTGGGGATGCCTGCTGGTCAATACCGCGCTCGAATTGTCGCCACACGATGCCGAGGTCGGCGCATTCGTAGACCGCAGCCTGCAGGCGGTCGAAGCATTCTTCCATTGCCGAATCGAATCGGCAAAGCAGGAACAAAGTATTAATCCGGAGCTGGACTCGAGCGACACGGCCAGTGCCCTGCTCGGCCTGTTTCTGGGTTTGCGGGTACTGACGCGCGCGAAGTCGCGCCAGGCTACCATCGATGCCGTCATTTCCCAGGCCAGGATGATGCTCGAGTAAAAAAAATTTGGCCTAACATGGAACGATCGTTCTATTAAACCTGAGGAGTAAATCATGAGTGTTTCATATGTAGAAAGAGATCAGGCGGATGCCGAAACAATTGCCTTTTACGACAAGGCGGAGGAACGTTTCCAGGCGCTGTTGAATATTTTCAAGGTGTTCGGTCATCAGCCCGAATACGGTACCGCGTTTACCGATTTGATCATGGCGATACTCAAGGACGGGGTGCTCGACTGGAAAACCAAGGAACTGCTGATCTTAAAGGCGACGCAACGCAACGATTGCCAGTATTGCGTGGTGCAACATGAGCGTGTATCCGACATGCTCGGTATCGCCGCGGAAAAAATTGCCGATATCGACGGCGACAGTTACAAAACCAGCCCGCATTTTACCGAGGGTGAAAAAGCCCTGCTGGATTTAACCGTGCAAATCGGGGAAGACGCCAACCGCGTATCCAGGGAACTGTGGACCCGCCTGCACGCCAACTGGAGCGAACCTCAGATAGTAGACGCGGTTTTCGTGATCACCATCTACATTGCGGTTTCAAAGTTTGGTGACGCGCTTGGCGTCGAACTCGAGCCGATGTTCGACGGCGTCGAACCGCAACTCAAGGTGCGGCATTGAAACAGGTAAAACAATAGCGCGGGCATCCGTGCCCGTGCCGTGCCTATGAGCAATAGCCCATGAAAGAGATCGAAATTTTTACCGGACCCGGCTGCGCACACTGTGAACAGGCCAAGGCCTTACTCAGGCAACACGGGGTGGAATATGTCGAACGCGACGTCAGCGACGCGGCTGTAATCATCGAATTTCGCCAGCGACTGCCACGACTTAAATCGCTACCGCAAATATTTGCCGATGGCGACCACCTGGGAGGGCTCGAAGATTTGCAAATGCTGCTGCTGAGCGACTAAGGTCTAGTAATACTTGCGCAATATGGTCAAACCGTCGCCGATCGGCACCAGCGATAAATCGAAGCGTCCGGGCGCCCTCTGGTGCAGCCAGAGGTTGAGTTCGCGCAGCGCGACAGTATCCTCGCTGTTATCCTCAGGGTCGGCGACCGAACCTCCCCAGAGCACGTTATCCAGCGTTATCAGGCCGCCATTGCGCACCAGCGCGAGACAGGATTCGACATAGGACCGGTAACCGGCCTTGTCGGCGTCGATGTAGGCAAAGTCATAGGCGCCCTCGAAGCCTTCGTCGATCAGACGATCCAGCGTCTGCTGCGCCGGCCCCAGCTGCAGATCGATGCGGTCGTCGACATTGGCCGCGCGCCAGTGTTCGCGCGCGATCGCGGTATATTCCTCGCTCAGGTCGCAGCAGGTCATCCTGAGGCCGGGCATGGCCATCGTCAGGCGCAGGCTGGTATAGCCGGTAAAGGTGCCGATTTCGAGCCCGTTGCGGGCACCGAGCATCTTGAACAACAGTTTCAGCAATTGCACCTGTTCAGGCGAACTGATCATATTGGCGTCGGGCATGGCCAGCGTCTGTTCGCGCAGTCGCGCGCAGGCCTCGGGCTCCTGCAGCGAAACATCGAGCACGTACTGTTGCAGCCTGTCATCGAGGCCAAGTGTCGAGTTCGACATGGTAGACTCCTCCTCTAAACGCTCATTATCCCTGTAGTATCCGGGGTTGAGATTCTTTTGCAGGACCATACCTTGATTCGGTATGCACATCAATCTGACTTAAGCCGGGGTACAACACAATGTCGTTACATCTGATCAGTTTCAAAACCTGCCCGTTCGTGCAACGCGCCGTGATAACGCTAAAGCACAAGAATATCGACTTTGACATTACCTATATCGATCTCGCCGAGCCGCCCGACTGGTTCCTCGAGATGTCCCCGCTGGGGAAAGTTCCAGTGCTCAAGGTCGACGACGAAATCCTGTTTGAATCGGCGGTCATCAACGAGTACCTCGACGAAATTACCGGCGGCGAGCTGCAGCCGAAGGATCCGCTGGCGCGCGCCAAGAACCGCGCCTGGATCGAGTTTGCCTCCAATATGCTCGGCAATCTCTATATGATGAAAATGAGCAAGGACGAGGAACATTTCGACAAGTATCGCGAATTGCTGGTAAGCCAGCTGCATCGGGTGGAAGAACGACTCGGAGAGGGACCCTGGTTCAACGGCGCCGAATTCTCGCTCGCCGATACCGCGTTTGCGCCGCTGTTTCGCCAGAATTCGGTCGCCGGCGGCAAGCTGTCGGTACTCGATGCCGATACCATGCCGCGGGTTTGCGCCTGGGCCGAGCGCCTGCTGGCCCTGCCGGAGGTACGCGATTCGGTGGTCGACGAATTCGAGGATTTGTATCTATCGGCGATGCAAAAGAATGGTTCTTACAGCCTCGCTCGACTGGCGGCCTAGCAGGAATCGATATAGAGTCGTATACCTGTAAGCGGAATCCGATGAAGATTTTGTGCGAATGACGGAGAAATCATAATGGCTAGCTGGCTTGATGGAAAAGTCGTCGAAAACAGGCGACTCAACGACTACCTGACCGCACTGATCGTCGATGTCGATCTCGGTGGTTACGAGGCCGGCCAGTTCGTTCGCATCGGGTTACGCGATGGCGACGAGGTCCTCGCGCGCCCCTACTCGCTGGTCAATACGCCGCAGGAGCCGCATCTCGAAGTCTATTTCAATATCGTCGAGGATGGCCCGTTATCACCGCGACTGTTCGACCTACGGGCCGGCGACGATGTCGTCGTATCGAGCAATCCTTCGGGATTCCTGACGGTGAGCGAGGTACCCGACTGCAAACACCTGTGGATGATCGCGACCGGCACCGGAATCGGCCCGTTCCTGGCGATTCTGAAAAGCGAGCCCGCCTGGCAAAGGTTCGAAAAAGTCATACTGTGTTACTCGGTGAGTTACGGCGTAGAACTCGCCTACCAGGAGCTTATCGCAGGATTCGGCGCTGAACACGGCGACCGATTCCATTTCGTCCCGGTGGTCACGCGCGAACCGCACCCGTCAGCGCTCGGCAAGCGGGTGCCGCTATTGATGCAGGACGGCAGTCTCGAACAGCACGCCGGGTTGAGCATCAACGCCGACGATTCGCACGTCATGATGTGCGGCAGCTCGAACATGATTACCGACGTCAGCACCGAGCTGGTTTCGCGCGAGATGAAGAAACATCGCCGCCGCGACCCCGGCCATTTCACCACCGAGAAATACCACTAGTCTTCGCCGCGCAAGACGTCGATTAGCGACAGCGTCATGCGCGCGGTCGCGCCCCACAGCATTTCACCGTCGTAGAGGTCGTAATAAACCACCGGCCAGGGTCGCTCCGATTCCGGATGCAGTCGTTCCTCGGTACGGAAATTGGATTCCTGCGCCAGCCAGTTGAGCGGAATGGTGAAGGCGCGCGCGACCTCGATATCGTCGAGTCTTAACTCGTAAGGCCACGGCATCACGCCGATATAAGGTCTTACCTGGAATTCGCTGACAGTGTGGTGATGATTGATATGCCCGAGCACCTCGATATCGTCCGCGGCGATACCGACTTCTTCCTCGGCTTCGCGCAGCGCGGTGGCGAGCAGCGATTCATCGCCGTGGTCGCGCTTGCCGCCGGCGAAAGCGACCTGGCCGCTATGCCGATCGCCCTCGTAGTGCGCGCGGCGAATGTAGAGAATATGCCAGCTGGCTTCGATGCGCAGGAAAGGCACCATGACCGCTGCCTCGCGCGCCGAGTCGCTGAGCATTTCCGGCGGCACGTCATAGGTAGTGCCGCCCTGGGCGTGTAGCCGCCGGCGAATATCCTCGGCGCTGAGCAGGTCGAGATCAGGCACGCCTGTTTTTCAGTTGTCGGCGCGCTTCGGCCGAACGCAGGATTTCGCGGCGGCGCTCGTTGGCGGCCCCGCCCCAGGCGCAGATTTCATCGATGCTGCGAAAACAGCCGACGCAGACATCGTCGCCATCGAGCGTGCACTTGCGCACGCAGGGCGACTCCACCCGATGCGCGCTATCAGTATCCGAAGTTGCCATGCTCGAATTGCGGATGTTTTCTGAAATAGTCTATCGATTCCTCGATCTGCTTCAGCATGCGATGCTTGTCCCTGCCCAGCACGCCTTTCAACACCATGTGATTGGAGACGTGGTCGCTGCGAAAAATAGTGTTATCCAGTTCCAGCGCGCCGATGAAAACCTGCATCTCCCGGCACAGGCCGACCGTATCCAGATCCTCGAAACGATTGTCGAAACCGGCCTCGAACTTTTCACGGCCCTTGTAAAAGGTCAGCACCAGCGTCGCCAGGTAATCGGGCTGGGTTTCATTCGCCAGACGAGCCGAGGCCAGCGCATGCTGCTCGCTCAAAGCCCTGCCGCCGAGGCCGTTCAGAATCATCACCGAAGTCCTGATGCCGGCGGCTTTGGCGCGTTGCAGGGCCTGGACCGTGCTGTCGTGGGTTTCGCCCTTGTCGACCCTGCGCAGCACTTCGTCGTCGCCGCTTTCGGCGCCCACATAGATGATTTTCAGCCCCAGCGCCTCGAGTTCGGCCAGTTCGTCGTCACTCTTGTTTTTCAGATTCGACGGCAGGCAATAGGAAGATACCCGACTCACCGACGGCAACGAGGACCTGATTTCGCCGAGAATATTACGCAGACGGCGCATCGATAGCACCAGCGCATCCCCGTCTGCGAGGAAAACCCGCCGCGGTTCCAGTCCCCGTTGCCCGCATTGACGAATCTCGGCGAGTACTTCCGCCTCGGCCCGGGGCCTGAATTTCTTTTGCGCGTCGGTATACATTTCGCAATAGCTGCAGCGATTCCAGCTGCATCCGTTGGTGATCTGGAATATCAACGAACGCCCCTCGCTCGGCGGACGAAACAGGGGTTCGATATATTGCACGGGAAGTTGATGATACATGGTAGCGAAAGCCTGGTTTATTGCACCGTCATGAGACAAGTATGGCAGGCTTGCGTCGGCCTGCAAAACATGTAATTTTAACACGATGCAAGCGGCTCTTATCAATACCGAGTTATACCCGGTCGACGACCTCGAATCGCCGGCGGCGGCTGACTGGATCCGGGCTATACGCGCCGAACTGGAACGCGACGGATGCAGCCTGCTGCCCGATTTCGTCTCGCCGCAAACGCTGGCTCAAATGCTGCGACAGGTTCGCCGCATCACCCATCTTGGCTACCCTGGTCCGACCGAGGTTTCACCCTACTTTTTCAACTACCGGCTCGGCGAGGGTGAAGATTTGCCAGATTCGCACCCGCTGAGGCACCGTGGCAAGCGTAACCTGGCGCAGGTCGCCGCCAACCTGATTCCCGACGATTTTTTACTGAGCCAGCTTTATCGCAGCGATTCGATGCGAGGGTTTCTTGCCGCGGTTACCGGCAAGCCGGTTTATCGCAACCGCGATCCCTATCAGTCGCTCAACATTTCGCTCATGGATGAAGGCGGCTGCCAGCAATGGCACTTCGACAGCGGCGACATGGTCACCACCCTGTTGCTGCAGCAACCCGAGGCCGGCGGCATATTCGAGTACGCGCCGGCAATCCGCAGCGACGAAAACGAAAACTTCGACGCGGTGCGGCAAGTGCTCGACGGCGATCGCGAGCGCGTGCGGCAGAATCGCCTCGAGGCCGGCACCCTGTCATTATTCCGCGGCCATTACTCGCTGCACCGGGTAACCCCGGTGAAAGGCAAGCGGCAGAGAATTCAGGCGATACTGGGCTACTCCGCCAGGCCGAATCTCTATGGCGACAAGGCATCGAGCATCCTGCACTACGGGCCGCGCGTCGCGCAAATCGAGGCCACTACGCCGCGATACCCCGAGTAAGTCGTAATCAGGTAAGAACAGGTAGTAGACAGATAATTCCTTATTTGTAAGACAAATTAAAAACGTCTAGCATTGCAGCGCCCTTAAACGATCGCAAACGCTTCATATCCAAGCTGGAGTAAGCCTTGAACGACAAAATCCTGAGCATTTCGCGACGCACCCGTGAGACCCCGTATAGCCGCCGCGTCGAAGCTGCCGGCGTCAAGGGATACACTGTTTACAACCACATGCTGTTACCCACCTTTTTCGACAGCAACGAGGCGGATTACTGGAGTCTGTGCGAGGACGTGCAGGTGTGGGACGTTTCCTGCGAACGCCAGATCG
Organism: uncultured Gammaproteobacteria bacterium; assembly: GCA_937980285.1. Taxonomy (GTDB): domain Bacteria; phylum Pseudomonadota; class Gammaproteobacteria. The sequence continues at coordinate 19,471 of CALJQI010000061.1, forward strand.
AAGTCGTCGGCCCCGACAGTGAACGCCTGATCCAGCTGATGACGCCGCGCGATATATCGAAAGCGTCCATAGGACAGGGCCTGTATGCCCCGCTGTGCGACGAAAACGGCGGAATCGTCAACGACCCGGTGTTAATCAAGTTCGCCAGCGACGACTGGTGGATTTCGATCGCCGACAGCGACGTCAGGCTATGGGCGCGCGGGCTGGCGCAGGGTTTCGGCTTCGATGTGCAGATACGCGAGGCCGCGATATGGCCGCTGGCGGTACAGGGTCCTAAGGCGGAAGAACTGGTGACGCGCGTATTTGGCGACGAAGTGCCCGGGATTCGTTTTTTTCGCTCGAAGATGCTCGAATACAAGGGCAAGCCGATGATGGTGATGCGCTCGGGCTACAGCAAACAGGGCGGCTTCGAAATCTACCTCAACGATGCCGACCTCGCCGAACCCCTGTGGGACGAACTGTTCGCCCGTGGCCAGGACCTGAAGGTGCGCGCCGGCGGGCCCAACCTGATCGAGCGCATCGAAAGCGGCCTGCTGTCCTACGGCAACGACATGAACTACAGTCACAATCCGTTCGAATGCGGGCTCGACGCGTTCATCGATCTCGACGCCGATATCGACTCGATGAGCCTGCCGGCGCTGCGCGCGCTCGCGGGCAAGCACCTGCATCAATTGGTCGGACTGGTGTTCGAGCAGCCGGTAGAGTTCGCCGGCTATGCCGTTATCGCCGACAATCGGGTAGTCGCCGACGTACGCTCGCAGGTTTGGTCGCCGCGTTACCGCAAGTACCTGGCGATGGCGATGATGCGGCGCGATTTTCTCGCCGAAAACCAAAGCCTAACCGTGGACGGAAAAATTGGTAGAATCGTCGACCTGCCATTCGATTTTGACGCGATCTGCTAATCCCGGGGGAAATTCATGAGTCGATCTTCGTATCTCAAACCAGACACGGTAGCACTGCACAGCGGTTACGTACCGGAGAGCGACCACGGTTCGCGCGCGGTACCGGTCTACCAGACCACTTCCTACGTATTCGAAAGCGTCAGCGAGGGTTCGTCGCTGTTCAATGTCGAACAGGGCGGCCATATCTACAGCCGCATCACCAATCCCACGGTGGCGGTACTGGAGCAGCGTATCGCCGCGCTCGAAGGTGGCAGCGGCGCGATCTGTACCGCCTCGGGCATGAGCGCACTGTTTACGACCTTCATCACGCTGTGCTCGGCCGGCGATCACCTGGTTTCCGCGACCCAGATCTATGGCTCCACCGCGACCCTGCTCAAACACACCATCAAGCGTCTCGGCATCGATTGCACATTCGTTCCGATCAACGACGAGCAGGCGCTGCGCGACGCCATCCAGGACAACACCAAGATGGTGTTTTGCGAATCGATCGTTAATCCCGGTCTCGAAATCGCCAATATCCCGGGCATTAGCGCGATCGCGCACGAGGTCGGCATCCCGCTGGTAGTCGACGCCACTTTCGCCACCCCGACCCTGTGCCGGCCGATAGACCACGGCGCCGATGTGGTGGTGCACTCGGTAACCAAGTGGATGGGCGGGCACGGCGTCGCCATCGGCGGCGCCATCGTCGACGGCGGTCAGTTCGACTGGAATAAAAGCGGCCGTTTCCCGGAGCTGACCGAACCCTATGCGCCTTTCCACGGCATTCGATTCTGGGAAGAATTCGGACCCTCGGCGCTGGTGATGAAAATGCGCGCCGAGTCGATGCGCGACGTCGGCGCGGCGATGAGCCCGCATAACGCGTTTCTGATCCTGCAGGGCATCGAAACCCTCAACCTGCGCATGAAGCAGCATGTCGGCAATGCCGTCAAATTGCTCGAATGGCTGCAGCAGCAGGAGGCGGTGACCTGGACCAATTATCCCGCCATGGAATCGAATCCCAGCCACCAGCTGGCGGCGACGCTGTTCCCCGACGGCGCAGGATCGATGCTGTGCTTCGGCGTCGTCGGCGGCCGCGCCGGCGGCGCGGCATTCATCGATTCACTGCAGCTGGCGTCGAACCTGGCCAACGTGGGCGACGCGCGCACGCTGGTGTTGCACCCGGGCAGCACCACGCACTCGCGCCTGACCGTCGACGACATGAAGGCCGCCGGCATCAGCGAAGACATGATCCGCGTCTCGGTCGGGATCGAGGATATCGCCGATATCAAGGCCGACTTCAAGCGCGGCTTTAGTGCGGCGCAGCGCGTCGGGGAAGCAGCCTGATGTATATCGACGTACGCGGCAAAAAAGCCTACGCGGCCACCGGCGGCAAGGAGTTCGATCCGACACTGCCGACGGTGATGTTCGTCCACGGCAGCGGGCTAGACCACCGCAGCTGGGCCCTGCAAACCCGCTGGTTCGCCTACAACGGCTATTCGGTGCTGGCGCCGGACCTGCCCGGGCACAGCCTGTCCGAGGGCGACGCGCTCGAAAGCATCGAGGAAATGGGCGCCTGGCTGGCTGATTTCATTCGCGCCGCAGGTGTCGACAGCGTGCATGCGGTCGGGCATTCGCAGGGTTTCCTCGATCTACTGGAGACGGCCCGGCTGTCGCCGGAATTGTTGAAATCGATTACCGGGGTCGGCACCGCCGGTGCGATACCGGTCAACCCGGCGCTGATCGATGCCGCCAGGAACAGCGCCGGCGACGCCGCCGAGATGCTGCTGATGTGGGGTTTTGGCCCGGACGCGCAGTACGGCATCAGCGCGGTGCCAGGTATGCAACCGATTGCCATCGGACGCCAGATCATGGCCAGCAACCCGCTCTACGAAGACCTGGTCGCCTGCGCCAGCTATGAAAACGGCAGCGCCGTCGCTCAGTCGATCGAGATACCTGCGCAATTGATACTGGCGCGCAAGGACCGGCTCACCCCGGTCAGGGCCGGCATGGCCTTCGCCGAGGAATTGAACGCCCGGGTCAGCGTGATCGAGCGTTACGGCCATATGTTGCCGATCGAGGCGCCGCGCCAGACTCTGCAGAAATTGCGCGAATTAATCGGCGGCCTCGAAAAGGCCGCGCAGGAGAAAGGATGAGCATTAAAAAAGTAGCGGTAATCGGCGCCGGCACCATGGGGTCGGGTATCGCCGGACAGGTAGCGAACGCCGGCATCGAAGTCTGGCTGCTGGACCTGCCGGGCGATGATAACGCCAATGCGCTGTCCGAACGCGGTCTCGAACGCCTGCGCGACCCGAATCAGCCGGGCCTGATCAGCAAGGAAGCGGAGAACTTCATTCATCTCGGCAATACACGCGACGATTTCGAACAACTCGCCGATTGCGACTGGATCGCCGAAGCGGTGGTCGAGCGGCTGGATATCAAGAAAGACCTTTACCAGCGGCTCGACGCGGTCTGCAAGGCGGACGCGATCATAACCTCGAACACTTCGACGATACCGATTCGGCTGCTGGTCGAGGACATGCCGCTGCCATTTCGCCAGCGCTTCGCGATTACCCATTTCTTCAACCCGGTGCGCTTCATGCGCCTGCTCGAACTGGTGCGCGGCGAAGACACCGATCCCGCGATCATCGACCTGCTGGCGGATTTTTGCGAACAACAACTCGGCAAGGGCGTCGTGCCCTGCCTCGATACGCCCGGATTCCTCGGCAACCGCGTCGGCGTTTTCGCAATCCAGTGCGCCTTGCACGCCGCCTTCGAGCTCGGCCTGACGCCGCTGGAGGCGGACGCGATTTTCGGCCGCCCGATGGGCATTCCCAAGACCGGCGTATTCGGGCTTTACGACCTGATAGGCATAGACCTGATGTCGGACGTGGTGCAAAGCCTGGTCAATATCCTGCCCGACAGCGATGCCTTCCATGCCGAGGCCGCGAAAATCCCGCTGATGACGCAGATGATCGCGAACGGCCAGACCGGAAACAAGCAGGGCCAGGGATTTTACCGCGACAGCGATTCTGGCCGCGAGGTACTCGACCTCGAGTCGGCGCAATACCAGGACGCGCCGCGGCTCAACCTGCCGCTCGCCGAAAGCGCCGAACAGCACGGCGTCAGACAGTTGCTCGACGACGACAGCCGCTACGGCCAGTTCGCCTGGCGCATCCTGTCGCGCACGCTTTGCTACGCGGCCTCGCTGATCCCGGAAGTCGGCGACGATCCGGTGGCTATCGATGACGCGATGAAGCTGGGCTACAACTGGATCAAGGGACCGTTCGAACTGATCGACGAAATCGGAGTCGATTATTTCATCGAACGCCTGCAATCCGACGGCATCGCGATTCCGCCGTTTCTCGCCGAGGCCCGGGGCTCCAGCTTTTACCGCGTAAGCGACGCTGCCCTGCAGGCCCGCCGCGGCGGCGGCGACTGGCAGGCAATCGAACGCCCGCAGGGGGTAATCCGTTTCAGCGAAAAACGTCAGACCATGAAACCGCAGAACAGCTGCGCCGTCGCCAGCTGGTACGACCTCGACGGCGTCGCGCTGGTGGAATTCCACAGCAAGGCCAACGCGCTCGACGCCGACTCGATGCGGATACTCGGCGACGCGCTGACGCAGGCCGAGGCTGGCGCCATGCGTGGCCTGATCGTGCATAACGACGCCCAGCATTTTTCCTGCGGGGTCAACCTGCAGTCGGTGCGCAACTTCTTCCAGCGCGAAGACATGGATGGTCTCGATGCTTTCCTCAAAAATTTCCAGGACACCGTGCATCGCATGCAATGCGCAAGCTTCCCTGTGGTTGCGGCGCCGGTCGGCATGTCGATCGGCGGCGGCTTCGAAGTCGTGTTGCACGCAAAGCAGGTGGTCTGCCACGCCAATTCGGTAACCGGGCTGGTCGAATCGCTGGTCGGCCTGGTGCCCGGCGGCGGCGGCTGCAAGGAAACCCTGTATCGCTGGATCGACCTGCTGCAGTGCGGCGACGATATCAGCGAGGCCTGCTGGAAAGCCTTCATGAACCTTGGATACGGCAAGACCGCGAGCTCTCCAATCATTGCCAAAAAGCAGGCCATGCTGAGGCCCAACGACCGTTTCGTGATCAACCGTGACCGCATTCTCGGCGAAGCGATCAGTGCAATCGACGACGAGGCCGGCCAGGCCAGCTTCGAGCGTCCCGCACTCAGCCTGCCCGGTAGACCGGTTTTCGAGGAAATGGTCAAATGGCTCGAGCAATCCCGCGACAAGGGTATGTTTATGCCGCATGACGTCAGCGTCGGCAGCGAAATGGCCAGAATCGTCACCGGCGGCGATGTCGAACCGGGCACCGTATGGAACGAACAGGATTTTTACGATGCCGAGAGGCGCTCGTTCCTGGACCTGGTGGCGAGCGCGGCGACGCGCGAGCGCATCAACAGCATGCTCGATGCGGGATCGCCGATAAGAAACTGACAATGCCCTGCCCGCAGGCAAGGCATTGTCATCCCGGAAAGCGAGCGCCCACCGATAACCGGGCGTCATCCCCGCGCAAGCGGGGATCTTGTAATAATCCGTAGTAGAAGATGCCCGTTTATAAGGGCATGACAGAATCAATTGGGGGATGTAATGACTATCGAATACGATCAACTGCAGGCCAACGCCGCCAACTTCGTGCCGCTAACGCCGCTGTCGTTCCTGCATCGAACCGCCGATATTTATCCGCAGCGCGAATCCCTGATCTATAACCGGCGCCGCTACACCTGGGCGCAAACCCGAAATCGCTGCCTGCGAATCGCGTCCAGCCTGGCGGCGCGCGGTATCGGCAAGAACGATACGGTTTCGGTGTTCGCCTTCAACACGCCGGAAATGTTCGAGAGTCATTTTTCGATACCCATGGCGGGCGCGGTTTTGAACACCATCAATACC
>CALJQI010000062.1 GCA_937980285.1 uncultured Gammaproteobacteria bacterium
CTGAAAAACTCCCACATGCCGGTTTTGATGTCCGGCGCATCGGGAAAACTGTAGTTGCCGGGGTTGCCGCCGTACCAGCCATGGCCCGGTCCCTGCAGGAACAGGGTTTCGATGATCGAGTCTCCGTCCCGGTCACGATACTGGCTATGTTCCCAGGCGATGCCGCCATCTGTCCCCTGTCGCTGATCGCAGGGAATTCGCGTATTGATTCCAAAACAATGTCCCCAGCTGTCGCGTAATACCCGGGCCGAATTGATATCGACGGTTTCGTCGTTGTCGGAATGCACGATCTGGATCGGCACCGCGCGCGCCGCCTCCCCCATTTCGTCACGCATGGCCTTGACGATCGCAACCACCGGGCGATTGCGCGGCTTCTTGTTGAGCTCGTGTCGCACCGCGTCGGTTTTTTCCGCGTAGGGTACCCCGGCAACCGAAGCCCCCGATGCAATCTTATCGGCATGCGCCACCATCAGGGCCACCGCCATGGCGCCACCGGAAGACAGCCCGCTGACGTGAATACGCTGAGGATCGACCGCATAGTGCTGCTTGATTTCCTCGACGATTTGCCACAAATCCTCGACCTCGCCAGCTCCGGCGTGTATTTCGCGGTCGAACCACCAGCCCCAGCAATTGCGGTTGCGCAAGCCGCGGTAGCTGGTGATGAACGGGTAGGCGACGAGAAAGCCCTCGCGATCGGCCAGCTGGTTGAATCCGGATATCTGCTCGATATCGCGATTATCCTGCCTGCATCCGTGCAGCACCAGCAGCAGCGGCCGCGGGCTCTGTTCCACCCTCCCGGGCGGCACGTGAACCAGGTAACGGCGCGTGCGCGAACCGGAGTATGCGCGCGCGCGGAAGCTATAGCTTACATCGTCCGGCAGCGTCTTGCGTCTGCGTTCGCGCCAGGCGGCCAGCGCCGCCTGAATGCCCCCGCGAAACGGCGCCCTGGCCAGCTTCTTCAGGTTGGACCAGCGAAAAAATGCCGGTATTTTACGCAAGGAGTCTCTTAGCACCTTATCAGTTTTCCCGTGAAATCAACTATCGAAAGCTCACCGATGCCGCGCGCAAGGGCCGGCAACCGGTGAAGACAACACAGAGCATAGCGCAGTAAGTCTCTGCCGCCAGCGATTGGGGATTATTTCTCTTTGACCCGGTTTTACTTGATTTTGGCTTAAAGGTTTCGGCGCTTAACCCGAAACAGGTATTACAGTCACCGACGGATTTTTCGGATCTCTCGCTAATGTCAGAAAACATGCAACTGGAAGGTTATACCGATCTCGCCCAGATAGGCCGTGGCGGCATGGCCACGATTTACAGGGGGCATCAGACTTCGTTAAACCGGACCGTTGCGATAAAGTTCCTCTCCGCCGAACATCTCTGGGATCACAAGGCCCAGCAGCTGTTCGACCAGGAATCGCTGGTTATCGCCCAGCTCAACCACCCGAACATCATTCATATCATCGATCGCGGCTTCAGTTCCGGCGGTCGGCCTTACTTCGTCATGGAATACGTCGAGGGCGAAACCCTTGCCGAAAAAATACAGCAAACCACGATGACGCCGCTTGCCAGGGTAATGCTGTCGATGCAAATCTGCAGCGGGCTTGCCTACGCGCACAAGAACGGCGTCATTCATCGCGATATCAAACCCGCGAACCTGCTGATCGACGACGAAGGCCATCTGCGCATCCTCGATTTCGGCATCGCCTGGCTAAACGCCAGGGGTAATCCGGACGCCAGGGAAGTCCTGGGCACGCCCGATTACATGTCGCCGGAGCAGTTCACCGCACCGGATGCTGTCAGCGCGCTGAGCGACATATATTCGCTGGGGGCGGTGATGTATCACCTGTTCGTCGGCAGGAAACACGTCGACGACATTAAAAACTGGCAGGCGCCGCTGGCCGCACTGCAACCGAAGCTGGCGGAGCTGATTCAGCAATGCCTGGCGATCGAGCCGGCCGAACGCCCGGCCTCGGCGGAAGAAATCAGGCTGCGGTTGTTACGCCTGTTGCAGGGCGCGCACCTGGCCGACAGCCAGAAGCAGGAAGCCAGCGCCGTGGTCGGCAAGGCGATCGATAATTTTGTACTGCTTGACGTAATCCAGCGCAGCGCGCAGGGCGCCGCCTATTTATTCGAGGACAAGTCGCGTAATCGCCTGATGGTCATCAAGAAACGCGTCAAGTCCGAGGCGGGGCTGCGCGAAGCGCAACTGCTGACCGAGACCAGGCATCAAAACCTGATCGAGGTGCTCGGCACCTCGCAAAACGACAAGGCGTTCATCGTCGTCATGCGCCACATGGCCGGCGGCAGCCTGCAGGACCGCCTTTCCAGGCCCTATACCGGCGATCGCTTCGTCGATACCGCGCTGCAGCTATGCCGGGGCATGCAGGCGGCGCACGATAACGACATTCTGCACGGAGACCTGCGCCCGAGTAACATTCTGTTCGATAAGAAGGAGCGCGTTCGCATCAGCGACTTCGGTTTCGAGGAGCATTACCGCGGCGATCGAAAAGACTGGTATCAACCGGCGCTCAAGGCCGCGCCATCGGTCGAGAGAGACATTTACTCCATGGGCGCCGTCTTTCACCACATGTTGACCGGCGAACCGCTCAGGTTCGCGCATCGGCGCATACAATCCTGTCCCGGTTTCGATCATCTCGACAGCCGTTTGCAAGCATTGCTAACAGACATGCTGGAAACCGATTCATCCAGCTACCTGGATCGATTCGACAAGATCGTCGCCCGCCTCGAATCGCTTAAGGGCAAGCTGCCCGAAGCCGCGCTGGCGCGTAAAAAACGCCGGCGCCGCCTGATCTGGTTGCTGGCCGGCGGATTGCTGTTGCTGTC
>CALJQI010000063.1 GCA_937980285.1 uncultured Gammaproteobacteria bacterium
TCCTGCTGAATCGGAGATCTCAGGGTAATGCTCTCGACGGCACCGACATCATGGGCCAGAAGGCTTGCCAACCGCAAGATCAAAGCCGGCCGGTAAAACTGAATCAAGGGCATACTCCTCGAGCTACCGATTTGAGATCCCCCCATGATAGCGCAGATTTCCGCGATTCATATCTGTCGCATCACAAATACCCGGCATACACGCTTGCCATAGCGCCTACAGGCGAATTTCATGCCGATGCCGCCCACAACCTGTCGATGCAGGACTACACCGACCTCGGAAATCTCATGCAAACCCCGAGCGACGGATTATTCCAGGTCGTTCTCTGAACGGGCAACGGCAAAGTCTCCTACGCTCAGGGTTTCTTTGCCACCACGCGCGCGCTGGCGACTCGTTCGCCGTCTTGTTCGCCGATTTCGATCGATTCCTCGTACAGCAGCAATTCGAGGCCGGCGACCGCCCCGCGTAACGCACCCGGCGCCACGCGGAAATCGTCGCTGCTCGGCCCGATGACATCTTCGGCGGTGATCAGGTGCTCCTCGCAGACCAGGAACCCGCCGGGCGCCAGACAATCGCACAGCCGCGTAACCAGCTCGAGATTGACGTACCACATCACCAGGATCACGTCGTAGTCGCCATCGAACTCGAACGGCCGGTCGAAGTCGTGCTCTATCCAGTTGACTTCCACTCCCTGCTCGGTGGCGCTCTGGCCCGCCTTCTTCAGACCCTCGGCGGAAATGTCTATGGCGTCGACGCGGTACCCGGCCGCAGCCAGGAAAATAGCGTTGCGGCCCGCGCCGCAGGCCACGTCGAGCGCCTTGCCAGGAGGCATTTTCGGCAGCCATTCGGCCACCAGGGTCACAGGGTTGTTCTTGCGATAGCTATCCTCCCGATAACGCTGCTGCCACTTGATACGGTCCAGTTCGCTCATGAAACAGGCTCCTTCAGTACAGATAGTCGCCGACAATTTCAACCAGGTGATCAACCCAGCGTTCCGGAATGCGTTCGATCAATTCCGGCGACAGCTCGAAATCCGGCTCGAACAACCGCTCCATCAGTTGCCCGCTCAGCGCGGGGTCGGAACTGGCGATATTCAGCTCGCGGTTCAGGCGCAGGCTGAAACGATCGAAATTGGCCGATCCGACGCAGGCCCAGCCGTCGTAAATGGCCGCCTTCACGTGTGAGAATCCGGGATAAATGTATACCCGAATGCCGTTATCCAGCATCACGTTGACCGCCAGTACGTTGCTGCGGGTTATCGGTCCGTGATCGGTTTCCATCGGCACCACTACGCGCACGTCCACCCCGCGCCGGCGCGCCAGCACCAGTTCGCGCAGCATGCGATCATCGGTGAAATAAGCGTTCTGGATGTAAATATGGCTCTGCGCCCGGCGTATGGCCCTCAACTGAGCGTCGTAAATTTCGTAATTTCCCGGTGCGGTGAGCAAGATCCGCATCGGGAATCCGCGCTCGCGGTTGCGCTCGTCGAAAGGCCGGGCATGGCCGACCAGGAATCCCAGGTCGCCCATCGGACCCGCGTGCGACCAGGAGATATCGAATTCGCGCGCCAGTTTATCGACCACCGGCCCGCGCAGCTCCATCATCAGGTCGTGCCAGTCGTAGCGATACTCGCGCCCGATATTCATACCGCCGACATAGGCGACGTTTTGATCGATCACAATCGATTTGACATGATCACCGGTGAACCAGGGATTGGTTTTCTGGCGTACCTCGACCTTTGAATCCGATTCCAGGAACCGTCGCACCGAAGGAGGCGGCACGTGAAATTCCGGCAGCGTCTCGGATTCGGACATGGTTCCGGCGATGGTGCCGAAACCATCGAGCAGCACCCTGACTTCAACGCCTTCGTTGGATCGCCGCTTCAGCAATTCACCTATCTGTACCGCGTAGTCGTCGTTATCGAATATATAGGTCTGCAGGCGAACCGACTCCTGCGCTATCGTCAGGCTGTCGATAAAGCGCGGGAAGAACTCTTCGCCATCCACCAGCAACTCGACACTGCCGCTCGTCTGCGGGCGGCTGCCAACCCGGTCTAGCTCGAGCTCCCATTGCCGAAGGTCCATCGGCGGCAGGTCGGCGAGCGGCGGAACCGGCTTTTCGGCGAGACCGGTGGCCCAGTCGAAACGTACCGTCGCCACCGCGGTATCGGTGACCACGAAGAACAGGCGGTATAGCGACGATACCGGTCGCAGCAGCAAATTACTCAGGTGGCTGCGCGTCAGGTGCCCGAAAGCCTGGCTATTGCGCACGCCGGCCATGCGCGTGACCGCAACCGGCTCCAGCGGCAGGTTTCTGACGAACACCAGCAGTTTGAGCTCGGTGTTTACATAGAGAAACGGCAACGAATACCAGCCGGCGTCACCGGTGTTGAATACGAATTCGGTTTCGGTAATACCCTGCTGCAGCAGGTACTGCTGCAGTATCGGGCGCCCGCGGCGCATGAACTCGTCGAACTGCAGCACCGATTGAACCCGGTAATTGGGCGGTTTGTCCTGCAGGCGGCTAACCCAGAGTTCGCCGCTCGGATCGTTATATAGAAAATATTCCGCATGCCCGAAATCGACTACCACGCCGGTACCATCGTTGGGCACCACGCTGCGCAGCAGGCGATCCCTCAACAACTGCCATTGATCGGCGCCGAAGATCGGAATTTCAACGGCCTCGGCCGGCAAGCCTTGCCAGGGTTCAGACTGGCGATACTGCATCGGCACCAGGGTTGGCACGGCAAAATTCGCGGCTGGCGTGCCCGGCCGCTCTACCAGTTCGACGCGTTCGCTCCAGTTACCGCCGCTGTAATATATACGCCCGCCAAGCTGATACTTGACATAAAAATGCCCGTCGCCCCGATAGCCTTCTAGTGCAACCATCGGCAGGGTTTCCAGCTCCGAACTGTCATCCAGAACCGACAGATTCGACGACCCGCTGGCGCAGCCGGCGAGCAGCAAAATGCCGGCCACAAGCAGCGACGGCAATATCGGCGGGCGCTCGACGTTCGAACGCCGGCCACGATCCTTCGGTTCACAGGAGCCGACTTGCGCAAGCCATTTCATCTGTACATCATGGCAAACGGGCATCCGCTTTGACAATGACGCCGATCAATAACGCAACGCCGGCAAGATCTCGAGTCGCCGATTTCGCTGCAACAAAATAAACAGACGTCATCCCGCGTAACCGGGAATCCGGTAATGATGGCGCCGTCACAACCCCCGGCTTGCCCGGAGATGACGGCCAGGCTCTAGGTTACACCGCGGTCGATCAGGTACTTGCTGTACTGCTTGTCGGTGCCGTTGATGTGATTGATGAGCCAGTTGCGCAGAAAATCGATCGCGTTTTGCATCGCGGTATCCGGATTTTTCTGGTACTCGACCAGCACCTGCTCCACCCTGGCGATCATCAGCTCATGCTCGGCTCTGTGCGTGGTAAAATCCGGGTAATCATTCTTTTCCATCAGGTCTTCTTCGTAACTGAAGTGGGTTTTGGTGTAATCCACCAGCGCATCCAGCGCCTCTTGCTCGTAATCCGCGCCGGCCGAATAATCAATCGCGGTCTGCAGGCTGTTGATCAGGCCGATCAGCTTCTTGTGCTGGCGGTCGATGGAATCGATGCCGACGCTGTATTCATCCTTCCATTCGACATACTGCCTGGCGGTCAACTTGCGGTGCAGGAACGGCAATAACACCACCAGCGCCACCAGTAACCAGGTCAAAGGATTCGACGGGCTGCTGACAAGCCCCAAAATGGCCGCCGTGATCAACGTCAGGATCAATATGGCGACACCAAACATTCGTACTTTGTTGTTCATTCGACCGGCCTCGTTACCGCCTCGGAAACATACATGACAACGGGATTCTAGCCGACCCGACACCGCGATGTGGTTGACATTTATCAAATACAAATTCGGGCCGACTATCAATAATAACGCTCAATTATCAGAGTTACGTTAAAAAAACAGCAATTCGATAAAAAAGGTCCTGAATTTCAGACCATTACGGCAGGTACATTGTATGACAACGAAAGGTTTTGTTTCACTGGTCGGCGCCGGTCCCGGCGACCCTGAATTGCTCACCATGAAAGCGCTTCGCCTGATCCACCAGGCCGATGTCGTGGTTTACGACCGCCTTGTCAGCCCGGAAATCATGAACATGGTGCCGCACGGCGTAAGCCAGATTTCAGTCGGCAAATCACCCGGCAAGCATTGCGTGCCACAGGACCAGATCAATGAAACTCTCGTCGGACTGGCATCCTCGGGTCGGCGCGTAGTGCGGCTCAAGGGTGGCGACCCCTATATTTTCGGGCGCGGCGGCGAAGAAGCACTGGTGCTGCGGCAGCACGGCATCCCGTTCGAAGTCGTACCCGGCGTTACCGCCGCGGCAGGCTGCAGCGCCTATAGCGGCATTCCGCTGACCCATCGAGGCCTCAATCACGGCGTGCGTTTCGTTACCGGCCACCTGCAAAACGACGACAAACTCGATATCGACTGGAACAAGCTCGCCGACCCCGACTGTACCCTGGTGATCTACATGGGGCTCGCCAACCTGCGGGAAATCTGCGGCCAGCTGATCGACGCCGGCCTGCCCGCGGCCACGGCCGCGGCCGCCATTCACGGCGGCACCACCCGCGAACAGCAAAAGGTCATTTCAAGCCTCGCCGAACTCGCCGACGCGGTGGAAAGCGCCTGCATGAAGTCGCCGGCCACGATCATCATCGGAGAGGTGGTGACGCTCAGCGACGAACTCGACTGGTTCGATCCCGCCAGCCGCAGCAGCGCCGAGATTACAAGCTATGAAAGCTATCACCTGGCTCGCGCTTAGTCTTATCCTGTCGGCATCGCCCGTTGCCGCCGCGGATGGCATCAGCGGCGAGCGCGAACAGGAATTGCAAAACCTGCTAATCCAGGACTGCGGCTCCTGTCATGGCCTGCAGATGAAGGGCGGGCTGGGGCCCGCGTTGCTGCCGGAAGCGTTACGCGGCAAATCCGCCGAATACCTGAGCACGGTCATCCTGCACGGCAGAACCGGAACCGCGATGCCGCCCTGGCGATTCCTGCTGTCAGAAGCGGAAGCGCGATGGATGGCCGAGCGCCTGCTGCAGGGGGTAACGCAATGATCAGGGTTATCGCCAGCCTGGCCTTTCTGTTATTGATCAACACCCCGGCGATGGCACGCGGCACCGGCGATCTGGGCCTGTTTATCGAACGCGCCAGCAGTAGCGTGCAAATCGTCGAAACCAGCAGCAACACCAGTATCGGCAGCGTCGCCGGGCTCGGCGACCTGTCGCACGCCTCGGTGGTCTACTCACGCGACCAGCGTTACGCCTACATCTTCGGGCGCGACGGCGGACTGACCAAGGTCGACATTCTCAAAGCCGAAATCAGCCAGCGCAAGCTGCAGTCGGGCAACAGTATCGGCGGCGCGATCTCGCAGGACGGCCGCCTGGTCGCGGTATCCAACTACAAGCCCGGCGGCGTCAAGGTGTTCGATGCCGATACGCTCGAGCTGGTGGCCGACATTCCCGCCACATTCGGCGACAACAATCAACGTTCCAAGGTCATCGGGCTGGTCGACGCGCCCGAGGGCAAGTTCGTGTTCGCGCTGTGGGACGCCGGTGAAATCTGGGTACTCGACATGAGCCAGCGCGACCGGCCTGTCATCGAAAAATTCAAAAACATCGGGCGCAACCCTTATGACGCGCTGATTACCGGCGACGGGCGTTATTACATAGCCGGCCTGTTCGGCGAAGACGGCATGGCGATGCTGGACCTGTGGAACCCGTCGGCCGGGGTTAAACGCATTCTGCCGGACTACGGCAAAGGCGAACAGAAACTGCCGGTTTTCAAGATGCCGCACCTGGAAGGCTGGGCGGTCGCCGGCGATCTCGCTTTCGTGCCGGCGATCGGCGCTCACGAGGTACTGGTAATCAATATGCGCGACTGGCAGGAGGCCGGCCGCATCAAGGTGCACGGCCAGCCGATTTTCGTCATGGCACGCCCCGACGGTCGCCAGGTGTGGGTTAATTTCGCCATTCCCAACAACGATACCATCCAGGTAATCGACACCCAGACGCTTGCCGTAATCAAGCAACTCAAGCCCGGCAAGGGCGTGTTGCACATGGAATTCGAGCCCCGCGGCGAGGAAGTCTGGCTATCGGTGCGCGACGAGAACCGGGTCGAGGTTTACGATACCCGCAGCTTCGAACGCCGCAACACAATCCCGGCCACCAAACCCAGCGGCATATTCTTTACCGCGCGCGCGCACAGGATCGGGCTATGAGACAGTTTTCCAAACTGGAGCAACGCCTGCTCAACGAATTCCAGCAGGGCATGCCGCTGACGCCGAATCCCTACGCCGATATCGCAAGGCAGCTGGGAGTTTACGAAACCACGGTACTGGAAACGCTCTCTCGCCTGCAGACCGAAGGCGTAATCAGCCGAGTCGGCGCCGTGTTTCGACCCAATCGCGTCGGCGCCAGCACGCTGGCGGCAATGACGGTTCCGGAAAGCGAAGTCGAAGCGGTTGCCGCCATCATCAATGATTTCGACGAGGTTAATCACAACTACGAGCGTGAACACGAATTCAACCTGTGGTTCGTGGTAGTCGCGGAGGACGAAGACCGACTGCAGGCGGTGCTTGCGGAAATCGAAGCGGCCTGCGGTTACGCGGTGATGGACCTGCCGCTGGAAGACGAGTTTTTTATCGACCTGGGGTTTGATCTGAAATGGACATGATCAAGGACACCGCCTTCGAATGCGCGCTGATCGAGATCATCAGCAAGGGCCTGCCGCTGGTGAGCCATCCCTACGCGGCTATTGCCGAACAGCTCGGCAGCAGCGAGGCCGAGGTCATCGACGGCATCCAGCGCATTATGATGCGCGGCGACCTGAAGCGGTTCGGCGTCGTCGTCAGGCATCGCCAGCTGGGCTATCGCGCCAACGGCATGGTGGTATGGGATATTCCTGACGATCGCGTCAAGGAAGTCGGTCACTGCCTCGGCCAGTACAGCTTCGTAACCCTTTGCTATCAGCGCCCGCGCCGGCTTCCGGACTGGCGTTACAACCTGTTCAGCATGATTCACGGCCAGGATCGCGACGCGGTCGCCGAACAGGTAGAGCTGGTCGTCGAACAATGCGGCCTGCAGGGCATCGATCACCAGATACTGTTCAGCCGTCGTTGCTTCAAGCAGCGCGGCGCCAGTTACAGCCGCCGGCAGTCCGGCGAGTTCGGCAGCCGCCGTGGAACCGCCCTCAGTGGATGAGCTGGCGCGACAGTTTCTCAATCGCTACCAGGGCGGTTTTCCGATTGCCGAACAGCCTTTCGTCGACATCGCCGAAGCGCTCGAGACCGATGTCGAAACGCTGATCGACAGCATCCGGCAACTGCTGCAGGACGGCACGCTAAGCCGCTTCGGTCCGCTTTACGATGCGGCCAGCATGGGCGGCAGTATTACGCTGGCCGCCCTGTCGGTACCGCAGGAGCGCTTCGACGAGGTGGCGGAAATGGTAAACGCCATGCCCGAGGTGGCGCATAATTACCAGCGCGAGCACGAACTCAACATGTGGTTTGTCATCGCCACCGAGTCCCCTGAACTGCTGCAACAGGCGATCGGCCAGATCGAGCAAACCGCCAACCTGCCGGTTTACAACTTCCCCAAGCTGCAGACTTTTTATCTCGGCCTGCAGATATCGCTGGACCAGGCGGGCAATGTCGGCACGCAACCGATTCCGGGCCCGCTGAAACAGGGCGGCATGATCATCGATGAACTCGATCGCAGCATCGTACGGGCGACCCAGGAAGGCTTGCCGGTACAGAAAGCGCCCTATACCGAGATCGCCTCGATATGCGGCTGCGACACCGACACCGTGCTGCGGCGCATGCGGCGCATGATCGACCGCGGCGTGATCCGGCGCATCGGCGCGATTCCGAACCATTATCGCCTGGGGCTGCACGGCAACGGCATGTCGGTGTGGGACGTCAATGACGACAAGCTGGCGGAACTCGGCGCGCGCGTCGGCCGCCTGGATTTTGTCAGCCACTGCTATGAACGCCCGCGCCACCTGCCGCGCTGGCCCTATAACCTGTTTGCAATGGTGCACGGCCACGACCGCGACGAAGTAACCGACAAACTGAGCGAAATAGCCAGCCTGCTAGGCTCCGACTGCCGGCAACACGATGTGCTTTTCAGCACCCGAATACTCAAGAAAACCGGATTGAGGTTAGTAGACTAATGTTTAGATTAAGCCGCTATATGCATGCCCTGAACCAGGGCGCAATCGTACCGCCAAAACCGAAATCCGTAATGCAGGGCAGCGGCCCGGTGGTAATCTGGAACCTGATCAGGCGTTGCAACCTGACCTGCAAACACTGCTACGCGACTTCGGCGGATATCGACTTTCCCGGCGAACTCGACACCGAAGAGGTATACGCGGTGATGGACGACCTCAAGGCCTTCGGCGTTTCGGTGCTCATCCTGTCGGGCGGCGAGCCACTGTTACGCCCCGATATCTTCGATATCTCACGGCGCGCCAAGGAGATGGGCTTTTACGTTGGCCTGTCGAGCAACGGCACCCTGATTACCGAAGACAACATTGCGGCAATCGACGCCATCGGCTATGACTACGTCGGCGTCAGCCTCGACGGCATGCGCGACACCCACGACTGCTTCCGCCGCAAACAGGGCGCTTTCGACGAGTCCATGCACGGCATCCGCCTTTGCCGCGAAATCGGCATCAAGGTCGGCTTGCGCTTTACCCTGACCCAGGACAACGCCGCTGAACTGCCCGAGCTGCTGCAGCTGATGAAAGACGAACAGATCGACAAGTTTTACCTGTCGCATCTGAACTATGCCGGCCGCGGTAACCGCAACCGCGACAGCGATTTGCACCACCAGATGACGCGCAATGCGATGGACCTGATGTTCGAAACCTGCTGGCGGGACGTCGAGGACGGCATCCGGCGCGAATTCGTCACCGGCAACAACGATGCCGATGGCGTTTACCTTTTGCAATGGGCCGAAAAGCATATCCCGCAACATATCGAAACCCTGCGCAAGCAACTGCTGCGCTGGGGCGGAAACTCTTCTGGTATCAATATCGCCAACATCGACAATCTCGGCACCGTGCATCCGGACACCATGTGGTGGGATTACAGCATCGGTAACGTCAAGCAGCGGCCGTTTTCGGAAATCTGGCAGGATACTTCGGATCCGCTGATGGCGGGACTGAAATCCGCCCAGCGCCCGCTCGAGGGCCGTTGCGCCGAATGCCAGCACCTGTCTATCTGCGGCGGCAATTCGCGCACCCGCGCCTGGCAACTAACCGGTAATCCCTGGGCGGAAGATCCGGGCTGTTATCTCAGTGACGAAGAAATCGGGGTCATCGATATGCCGCAAAGGGTCGAGCTGACGCCCTACCGACGGCTCGAGGAAGCGCAAAAGGAGCTGCAGTCTTCCTAGTCTGAACTGCTCAGGCTGATCATCGCGTCGCGGTCATGAATCGTGACGTTGCGCCCGTCGATACTGACAATTTCCTGCTCGTGCAGGTGTTTCAAAATACGGGAAAAAGTTTCAGGCTTGACCGACAGCCTCGATGCGATAACGCTTTTGGCGACTTTCAGATCAAAACTATCAGCCTCCTCCGGCGCCTGCGCCAGCAGGTAGGAAACCGTGCGCACGGTACCGGTGTCGAGGCTGAGGGCGTCGATTTCGCGGATCAGGCCGCGCAGGCGGAAGCTCATCTTGGCCAGCATCAGGAAACAGGTATCGACCGAATCGCGCAGCATCGCCTTGAAATCCCTGCTGTTGATGCCGACTACCCTGCTCGGCGCCAGCGCGGTCGAAGTAACCGGGTAATGCGGCTCGTCCTGAAACATCAGGGCCTCGGCGAAGGTCGCGTCCTTTTCCAGGATTTCGACGACTTTTTCCTTGCCCTCGGGAGAAACCCGGTAGAGCTTGATTCGACCTGACAGCACCAGGTAAAAACTGACCGCGTCATCGCCCTGGAAAAACAGCGATTCGCCTTCGACCATATCGATAATATGGGAATGCCGCCGCACGCGATCGAGCTGCGTTTCGGTAAGCTCTGAAAACATGTGGCAGCCGCGCAAGGCTTCAAGCAGTTTTTGCGAATCCAAAATCGTCCCTCGAGCGAACAGGGTTTGCGGAAAAAATCCGATATTGACATGAAAAATCTAGCTTTGCATCGAATATCGACCGCCCGACAGCGGCTATCGCGATTAGCCTCGATCGAGCAGGCGCCGGCGAATGGCGCCCAGCTTGAGCGCATGATTGGTGAAAACCCAGTCCACCCCGCGGTTCAATTCGCGGTAAAAACACTGGCGCGAAGCCGGGAATCCGCTGCCCAGTTTTTGCCCGCGCGCCTGATGCCGCTCGATAAGGGTCTTGCTCATCAGCAAATACTGGCCGCATAAGCCGCCGTAACCGTGCTCGATGACCTGCTGACTGAAGCGGTTAATATCGAGTTCGGCCACCAGCAGGCAGGACGAGGCCCCGGCGAATGCGGCCGGCTCGAACAGGTCGGCCTGCAAGGCGAGGAAATGAAAATCCCGTCCAGCCTGCAAGGCAGAGAAAATTATCGCCAGCCGTTCGGCCTTGCTCTGGTCCCGATCGAGCCGATCGCGCTTCAACTCCACCATCAGGTGGGTATGGCCGCCAAACTCCGCGACCACTTCCTCGAGGGTCGGTATTTCAGGTATCTGCCGGCGCAACTGCTGCAGGCTGACATCGGCAACGCTCAGGTCCTTGTCGAACACTCGCCCGCTGGTCGGATCGTGAATAACAACCGGATGCAGATCCCGGGTCCAGCGCACATCGAATTCGATTCCCCAGATGCCAGCCTCCGCCACCGCGCGGAACGCGGCCAGGGTATTTTCCCTGGTTCGCCGGTTATCGTGTTCACCGCGATGCGAAACCAGCCGGCAATCCGCCAGGCGCTGGCGCGACGGGCGTTTTCGCGGGATTAACATAAAGCAGAAATCGGCGATGCGCTGGGCTAGTGTCTCGAGATAGAAAATCGTCTTCACAGCGCCTGCCATTCGAGGCCCAGGCGGGGTGCCGGATAAGTCGGCATGACCTGTTTACCGTAGAGCAGTGACAGCCTGACCTGGCTGACGGTGCCGTCGGCCGCCGCCAGCAGCGGTGTTTGCAGGTCGCTATCCAGCTTCGATTTGACGATTATTCCATGACCCTGCTTGTAGTAGACACCGCAGCCGGCAGGCAGCAGCAGTAATAAAAAGCTCGCAATAAAAAGATTGATCGGCACCGGCATAACGGAACTCTAATTCAATCGGACTGCAATTAAAATGGCCGCGGCAAACTGCTTGCCAGTGGTTTTGATTCAAGGCCGCGGCGAGAGGAAGTAAGTCAAATGGGGAGCGCCGTCCCTGGCGTCGAGGGGAAGTCGGAAACTGGCGGATTGCTAGGGAACATTTGCCTTTTCGCGTACCGAGTGCAGGCGCTTGTTGAGAAAGCGCAGTTCGGAAATGAGGTATCGCCTGCGACTGGGTTCGAGATGCATGGCGTTACTCATTCTGACCTGTTCGGTGAGGTTGTCTATCGATCGTACGAGCTTGATTTCTTCAATCGCGAGGCCGAGGTAGCGCAATACACAACTCGTCGACTGCGGATCGATGTGGATATTTGTCTGGCTCATGGAATACCTCAACTTATAAATTGAAGTAGGTATATAGAAACGGGCATTGGCTTTATCTGTGACTCAATTCCGATCCAACTGTAAATTTCTTCACCGCCGAGGAGGGAATTGCATGCGCTTGTGACGAGGATCTATTTTAATTTGAGCATCGGGTCACATTTCGATTCGACCGGTCTCGCTGTCGTCACCCCGGATAGCCGCATTTAATGTCCTGGCGCAATCGGTCTCGAGCTTTAATCCGATCAATTCGTCGGCACGGGTTTTACCGCGGTTGATGGCCGCAATCGGCAACCCCGCCCGCGAAGCCTCGCGTACGAAGCGAAAGCCCGAGTAAACCATTAGCGAAGAACCAACGATCAGCACCGCATCGGCCTGCCGCAGAGCATCGTAACAGGACTCGACCCGCGCCTTCGGCACCGATTCGCCGAAAAACACGACCGCGGGTTTGAGCCTGCCGCCACAGGCCTTGCAGCTGGGCACATGGATTTCGGTTTCATCGTAGTCGTCTAACACCGCGTCGCCATCCGGCGCCGGTTGCGCCGTCAAATGCGCCAGCAGCGGGTTGCCCGCCAGCAGGCTTTGCTGCATCGACGCGCGCGGAATCTGCGCGGCGCAGTCCAGGCATTCGACGGTGGTCAGCGAACCGTGCAGTTCGGTGACCCGCCGGCTGCCGGCACGCTGGTGAAGCCCGTCGACGTTCTGGGTTACCGTGCGGATCAGCCGTCCCTGGCGCTCGAGTCGGGCGAGCGCGAGGTGGGCGGGATTCGGGCTTGCGTGTTGAAACCGCTGCCAGCCGACAAACGAGCGCGCCCAATAGCGCTGCCTGGCCCGGTGCGAACCGACGAAATCCCGGTACTCCATCGGCTTGCGGTGTTTCCACTTCCCGCTCTCGTCGCGGTAGTCCGGAATTCCGGAGGCGGTACTAATGCCGGCGCCGGTCAATACGAACAGACGTTGGTGGCGGGCGAGAAATTCGCTTAATCTGGCAGACATGCGGCGTATTTTAGCAGTCGCTCGAGGCAAACAGGACTTTTATCCCGGCGCCCGCTTCAACTATCATACGGAGATGGCGATTCGCACTACCTGTATCGGGGCATATCCCAAGCCGGACTATATCGAAATCGGCAACTTCGCCGAAACCGATGATCAGGACGAGGGCTCGACACGCGCCTTCACTTACACCCAGGACGACGCGGATCAGGTCGAAGAGAACTTACTGGTTGACGCCACGCGCGCGGCAATCGAGGACCAGCTGGCCTGCGGGATCGATATTCCGACCGATGGCGAACAGCGGCGCGAGAACTACATTCATTACCACTGCCGCAACCTGGCCGGCATCGATTTCGTCAACCTGACCAACAAGGTGCACCGTAACGGCGCCGCGGTAGCCGACCTGCCAACCATAACCGCTCGTATCGAACCCCGTGGAAATCATTTTCTCGACCGTGATTACAAACTCGCGCAGCAGTTCAGCGATAAACCCGTCAAACTCACCGTCCCCGGTCCACTATCGATCATCGACACAACAGCCAACAGTTTTTATAGCCGCGAGCGCGAACTCGCCTTCGATCTCGCGGACGCGCTCAACTACGAAATCCGCGCCCTCGCCGATGCCGGCTGCAAGTACATCCAGGTCGACGAGCCCTTGTTCGTGCGCAAGGTCGATGACGCGCTCGCCTTCGGTGTCGAGTGCCTGGATCGA
Source organism: uncultured Gammaproteobacteria bacterium (assembly GCA_937980285.1). Classification (GTDB taxonomy): domain Bacteria; phylum Pseudomonadota; class Gammaproteobacteria. The sequence continues at coordinate 13,386 of CALJQI010000063.1, forward strand.
TGCTTCGACGGTATCGACGCCGGCGTCACGCGGGTGATGCACATGTGCTGCGGCTACCCGGGTCACGTCGACGACGACGATTACCTGAAAGCGGACCCCGATTGTTATTTCCAGCTGGCGCGAGCGGTCGACGGTTCGAGCGTGGACCAGGTCTCGATCGAAGACGCACACTGCCTGAACGATTTGACCTTGCTCGAGCATTTCCGGCAAAGCGCCGTCATCCTCGGCGTGGTGACCATTGCCAGCAGCCGGGTCGAAAGCGCCGACTATATCCAGCAGCGCCTGCAAAACGCTTTGCGACACATCGACCAAGATCGCCTGCTGGCTGCACCCGACTGCGGTCTGATGATGCTCGGGCGCGAACTGGCGATGGCGAAGCTTGCCAACATGTGCCGCGCCGCACAGGCGATTGATCGCGCCTGAAAACTATCGTATAAACGATCAGGGTTTAATCAGGGAGCCGCTATGTCTGTCGATTTAAGCAATAAGAAAATAATCATGGTTCACGGCCTGGCATCGAAGCCGCCGCGCGACATCACCCACGAACTCTGGCGCAAAACCCTGGTGGAGAACATTCGGGTCGACCAAGGCCAGCTGGCGAAAAGCCTCGATGCCAATCCACAGCTGTTCGAATCCGCTTACTGGGCCGACGCCGTGCCCCACCATATTCCGGATGACAGGGCATACTGCAAAAAGCTGGAAGCGCAGGTCGACAAGGTTATCGCCGAGCGGCGCGAAACCAAAGACAGTTTCCACGTCGGAGCCGGTGAAAAGCTAGGCAGCTTTTTCAAGGATCGCGGTCTCGACCTGGCCAAATTGCTGGCCGGCGCACTGACCGTAAAGGACGACGTGATGACCCATTTTTTGCGCGAGACCGAACTTTACGACCAGGACCAGTACATCGCAGACCGTATTCGCGCACCGCTGGAAGACGCGCTGCGCAGGGCCTGGGACGAAGGCTGCGAGCCGGTGATTCTGTCACACAGCATGGGCAGTTTCATCAGCTATGACGTGTTGTGGCGCTTCGCCCATCGCAAAACCGAAGCGTTCAACAAATACGCTAACAGGCGCGTCAAAATGTTCGTCACCATGGGTTCTCCGCTGGGCGACCCGACGGTCAGAGACCTTCTGTTTGCAAGTCACCACCAGGATCATGGCCGACGCCAGTTTCCGACCAACATCGAACGCTGGCATAACTACGCCTGCCTCGGCGACGTGGTATCGCACCAGAAAAATTTTCATGAAGCCTTCTACCAGCCGATGCGCAAACTTCAGATATTCCCGGCCGGCAAGAAATTCCGCAGCATCGATTACGTCGATTTGCACAATCCCTTCGAAGTCGTAACCCATGCCGGCAACCGCAAAAAGGAAAAGCGCAACCCGCACAAGTCTTATGGCTACCTGGCGCAGCCGCGCCTGGGCAGCTGGGTCGCCGATTACCTGCTCGACAGGCTGCGTTGACGGGGTCTCGGAGGCGGACAGGCGGTCGACCCGCTTCGCCGTCGGTTTCCGCGTGGGGAATTTCGCTCTCGGGCCCTTTTTTCAGCCAGTCGGATAATGCCCTGCTATACTTGTCGGCAAAGTCGGGTTTTCAGGCCCCGGGGCATTCGCCATACGGGTCTGAGTGGCATTTATCGGGTACGCAGTAGCGCGATCGAATCGCCGCAGGGCAGCTTACAGTTGGACAGTTCACATAAGCAGTGCAAATGAAGGTTGAAATCAGGCAAATCGCTTTACTGGCGCTGCTGTGCCTGCAAACTTCTATCGCCGTCTCAGTCGACTCGCCCGACCTCGGGTTAAGCGAGGAGGAACGGCAATGGCTGAACGAAAATCCGACGGTCAGTTTTACCGGCGATCCCAACTGGTTGCCATACGAGGCGTTCGATGCCAATGGCGAATACATCGGCATCGTCTCGGAGCATCTCGAACTAATCGCCGAGATGACCGGCATCAGCTTCGCGATGAGTCCGAGCAAGACCTGGACCGAGTCGACCATCAAGGCGAAACAGGGCGATGTCGACATTCTCTCCGAAACCGACGATTCAGATCTCAAATCACACCTGGTTTTTACCAATAGTTACCTGTCCAACCCCATCGTCATCGCGATGCACAACCGCGAGAATTATGTCGAAAGCATTTCCAGGATACGCGAGCGAAAAATCGCGCTGATCAGGGATTACGGTTACGCATCGAAAATCAGGCGAAAGTATGCAGATATCGAGTTCATCACCGTGGATGACATCCAGCACGGACTGGTTGCGGTATCCACCGGTGAAGTCGATGCGCTGCTGTGCACGCTGGCGCTTTGCAGTTATACCATCGCCGAGCTGGGCCTGAATAATATCAGGATCGTCGGCAAAACCGAGTTCGACACCAAGCTGGCGCTTGGCGTACAGAAAAACCTGCCGTTACTGGTTTCGATATTGAACAAGGCCATAGGCAATATCCAGCCGGGCCGGCAACAGGTCATTCTCGACGCCTGGATAAAACAGAAGTTTGTCGAGCGCACAGACTATACCCTGGTTTACCAGGTAGTCGGCATAGCGGTTTTACTGATCGCCGTTTTCGTTTTCTGGAATCGCCGCCTGTCGCGCGAGGTAGGCCTCAGGGTGGCGACGGAAAACGTGCTGAAAAAGGAAATGGCGCATCGCGAAAAGGTGTCCGCCGAGCTCGAGAACCAGAACGCGGAACTGGAACGCTTTGCCTACATGGTGTCTCATGACCTGAAGACACCGCTGGTTACGATAAAGGGCTTCATCGGTCTGCTCTCCAGGGATATCGCCGCCAACGACTCCGCGCGGATCAGCGCCGACATAGAGAAAATCAACGGTGCCGCCGATACCATGGGACAGTTGCTGAACGACCTGCTCGAACTGAGCCGAATCGGTCGGGTGATGGGAGAACCCGAGGCCTGCTCGCTGAGCGAAATCGCCAACAAGGCGCTCGAGCTGGTGCGTTCCGAGATCGACCACAAGAAAATAGAGATCGAGGTCGAAGACATGCCGCAAGCCTGGGGTGATCAAACCAGGCTGATCGAGGTTTATCTGAACCTGATCGAAAACGCGGTCAAGTTCACTGGAGAGCAGCCATCGCCACGGGTGCTTGTAGGCGCCGAAGAAAGGGGCAACAAGATCTATTGCCACGTCCGCGACAACGGTCTCGGAATCGCTCCGGAATTCCAGTCCCAGGTTTTCGGGCTGTTCGAGCGACTGGACGCGAAGGTAGAGGGTACCGGTGTCGGGCTGGCGCTGGTAAAGCGAATTATCGAGGTGCATGGCGGCGAAATCTGGATCGAGTCCGAAGGCATCGGTCACGGTTGCAAGGTCGTATTTACCCTGCCAAAAGCGCCGGCGTCAAGCGAGCACCGTGAAGACGAGCAGCCCAGGCTCGAGTCAATCGCTTAACTACGGTATTTAATCACCGTAATCGAAACGGCAGATGCGGTTGCGGCCACCCTGCTTGGCCTGGTAGAGCGCGATATCGGCCTGCTCGATCAACAACGTGCAACTTTTTTCATAAATCGGCAGCATGGCCGCAACGCCGATACTGACCGTAACATAAGGCGCTACCGACGAGGTCACGTGAGGGATTTTTGCCGCCAGCACCCCGTCGAGGCAATCCTGAGCCACTTTCAACGCGCCGTCGAGTTCGGCCTGGGGCAGCAATGCGACAAACTCCTCGCCGCCGTAGCGCGCGATCAAATCGCCCGGGCGCTGCATGCAATTCTCGAGTATCTGAGCCACCGCGACCAGGCAATCGTCACCGCGCAAGTGGCCATGGTGATCGTTGTACTCCTTGAACTTGTCGACGTCGATCATCAACAGCGCCAGGGTATGATCGGAGCGCGCGCCGCGGCCCCATTCGGCCAGTAGCCGCATATCGAACTCGCGCCGATTGCAAACCGAGGTCAGGGCATCGACGCGCGCGATATTGTTGAGCTGCTGTTGCGAGCGGCGCGCCTGTAAGTGCATGTTGAGCCGCGCCCTAAGCACCCTGGGATGGAACGGTTTGGCGATAAAATCGGCGGCGCCGTTTTCAAACGCCGAGACCTCGGCTTCGGTGGTTTTATCATCGGAAACGAAAATAACCGGCACTGCTGCCTCGAGGTCGGAGTCGGTCGAGTTGCGCCACCAGTCGGTACTGTCGATCCCCCCTAGCAACACGGTATTGACGATGACCAGGTCCGGCATGCCGAAGTTCAGCGCCGATGCCACCAGCCCGGTAAACTCGCCGACGACCTCGACCTGCGCATCCCGCATTTGCTCGACTATCATTTGCAGGCTTTCGACATCCTTGTCCAGCACCAGTATCCGCTGTCGTTCCTCTCGCTCGCAGACGCCTGGTTTAACCGCATCCGAAACCAGTGACCCGGTTTGCAGAAACGCATCCAGTTCGGGCTCGAGCGGGAAGCCGATTACGGTCTCGCCGCTGCCACTGACGACGATCGGAATATTTCGATCGAACTCGGGATTGGCATCCCATTCGTCTTGCCAATTACTCAAGGTCTCTTCATCCGAGGCATCTTCCCGCGGCGGATCGATCTCGAGGTCAGACAGCAACGAATTCAGTAAATCCGGCCTCGATATATCCTGCCCCTCCAGCCATAACGCACGATAGATACGCTGCCGCAATTGCGGAGCTTTTATCGGGTCAGACTGGGTGACGGCGTTTACCAGGCTCGATGCTGCGGCCGAGTTCGGTCTGAACATGGGTACATTGATTCGAATCGAATGCGCGCGTCGACGCAGCTCGGCGACTTCGTTGGTCAACTCGCTGATAATTTTGTAGCCGCTGCGGCTACTAGAAGCCGACGGCGCATGCTGAATCGTACGAAACTCAACCCGGTGGTCCAGGCCCATCGCGTGCAGACGTTCGTTTAATGCGTAACAGAATGGACAGTTAAAATCGGCGTAAACGATGAAATCCCCGACACCGTTCTCGTTTAGCTGCTCCCCTGTTTGTGATGCATTACCCATGCCCTGGGTTCCTAGGTTATTCTGATTATTGCGATAAAATCGCGCTTTACCACCGGCGATTATATGTCATTGTACGTCGCTTTCGAAGCGCTCATTGCCCGCCAGGTGTAACGGGTACCGCAATACCCGGCGCCGTGCTAAGGTTCGAAGCAGGCAAGCGACGCTGGCCGGGAAATAAGATGGAACCACGACAAATCTTCATATCGATCACGATTGTCATTTTGTCCACGCTTGCTCTGTACTTACTGATCGCCTGGCAACTGTTGCAGGACCCTGCGCAGGAATCTTTACGGGCCGATAAAAACGGCTCGGCAACCATTGTCACTGCTGCTCCAGCGGAAAAACCAGTCGATACAGGCGCAACGCCGAAGGCCAGCAGGCCTGAGCCGGTTGCCGACAGCCAGGCCGGCGGCCGCAAAATACTGGAAATCTTCGGCCGCGTTACTGATACCGACGGCCAGCCGATCGAAGGCGTGCTGATCGCCGAAGAGCGTTACTTCGCCAACGCTCGCAGCGACGATACAGGCCACTACAGGATACTGCTCGATATTCCGCGGCATCGCTACCCGAACCTGCATTTCCTGCGCAGCGGGTATGACGGCCAGCGTATTCGACTGGGTAAAAAAGAGCTGCAGCAAACACCGCTATACGAACTGGACGTCAGCCTCGAAGATGCGCTCGACTCGGTTGATCTCGAAGGATGGATAGGCAACGAAGCCGGCTTCGGTCTGGAGGGCGCCCGCGTCGAGCTCAGCGCCAGCTATACCCGCAACCGCGACAGCTTCTACCTGACCGATTTCACCGACAGCAACGGTAACTTCGCATTCGAAGGCGTACGCTCCGGCGAAACCTACAAGTTTTCGGTCAACCTGACGCCCGAGTACCCCTACTATGAAGACCTCGATTTTCGCGTCACGCAAAATCCCGAGCAAATCAGTATCGTGCTCAAAAAACTCAGTTTCGTCGACATAGACGGCATGATCCTGGATCGTAGCTCGACACCGGTACCCGATTACGAAATGTACATCAACAACGTCACCACGGGCATTCACACGCGCAAGATCGTCAGCGACTCGTCGGGATATTTCTCCCTGCCCAACTTCCCGCTGGGCGAAGTCAGGCTGTCGACGCGCGGTGCCGAGTTTTTCAAGATTTCGGGATTACAGATAACCGGGAATAGCTACCAGAACCTGAAACTCGTGGTCGATCGCGGCAATCATTATCTCTCCGGATGGGTCAGCGACAACAACGGCGTCGCGGTGGGAAGAGCCATGGTCACGCTCGACCGCAAGTTTCACAACGCCGGCATCGAGCACAGCAGCTACCGTTCACAGGCCACCGACAGCAACGGCGGATTCGCTTTCGAAAACCTCGGCGATGGCGACTACCACGTTACCGTCTACGCGCTCGGCTATGTAAAACAGGACTTCAATCACCGCTTCGACGGTCAGTCCGACGAGATATTCATAACCCTGAAACGCGACTAGCCGGATCGCCAAAATCGACAGGTTTCGAGTGATCGCGCCAGGCTGGAGCTGCGTATAAATTGCAATCGACATTACTATGAAAGTGGCACTGGCGCAGGTTCTCATCCCTGCGCAGGCACGACAGGGAACGAGAGCTGACAACATGATTTTTTCGCAAAATTATCATTTCGATTTCGACCACCCGGTGGACAGCCTGTGGGCCGTGGTTTCCGATACGCCACGCTGGGGGGAAGCCCTGGGCATGCCCCGATACCAGGTCAGCGAGGAATTGCAGACCAATGGCAGCGTCAGCGTTTTCGGCAAACTGGAAATCGCAGGAATTACAATTGCCTGGGAGGAACCTCCAGCCAACTGGATCGCCGAGCGCTGGTTCGATCAGCAGCGTATATTTAGCCGAGGACCGATTAACAGCATGACCACCCGCGCCAGGCTGGAAGATCATGGCGACCGTAGCGAGCTGGCTCTGGAACTGGAGTTCGATACCCGCAACCTGATTGGAACCTTTATCGGAAAACGCATGCTGGCGGTCTACGAGAATAAAATCAACGCATTGCTGCAGACCGCAGACCGCTTGATCAGGGCGGAGCAATCGAGCCTGTTCGAATCCAACTACCAGCCCTCCCAGGCGGCGCAGGCGAGGGCCGCAAAACTGGTCGACTCGATCGCCGACACAGCCTACGGACATGGCCTGGGCCAGCGCCTGGTGGACTACATCAACCACAGCCAGGAGGTCGATTTGTGGGCGATGCGCCCGATCGAGATTGCCCGACACTGGGGAACCGGCAGCCGTGAAACGATAGAACTGTTCCTGCAATCGGTGCGCTCGGGACTACTCGAATCTCGCTGGGACATTTTGTGCCCGCGCTGCCGCGTAACTAAATCGACGTCGTCGAGTATCGGTGAATTACCGCAAGCTGTGCATTGCGATGCCTGCAACATCGATTTCGAATCTGATTTTGCCCGCAACGTCGAGTTGAGTTTCAGCCCCAGCCCGTCGATACGCCAGGTCGGGTACGGCTTTTACTGCCGCTCCGGCCCCGGCGTTACGCCGCATATCAAGGGTCAGTGTGTGCTGGCCGCCGGGGAACGTCGCTCCTTGCCGCTGGCCTTGCAACCCGGCGATTACCGCCTGCGCACGCTCGAAGCCGGGGACGAGATCGAAGTAAAATGGGGTGGAGGCCCCTTCCCCGAAATTCACGTTGCCGATGACGAGGTGACAATCGGCGGCGACTCCGCGGACGGCTCAATCTTCATAGCGAACGACGGCGAACTTTCTCGCAGTATTGTTATCGAGGAGCAAAACTGGCTGCGAGATGTTCTCACGGCTGAACACGCGACCACGATGCAGGCGTTTCGTGACCTTTTTTCAGACCAGGTCCTGCGCCCCGGCGACGAGGTCAGCATCCGTAACATCGCCTTCGCGTTCACCGATCTGGTCGGCTCCGCGGATCTGTTTTCACGCATCGGCGACGCCGCGGCCTATCAGCTGGTGCGTGAACACTTTGCCGAGTTCGGAGAAATCATACGCCGTCACCGGGGTAATATTGTCAAAACCGTCGGCGATGGAGTGCATGCCGCATTTCGAAGCCCCGACGACGCCCTGCTCGCATCGATAGAAATGCAACTGGGGATGCCGCAATTCAATCGCCGCTTCGACTCGAGTGACATCGCCATCCGCATCGGCTTGCACGCCGGCAGCAGTATCGCGGTGACGCTGAACGATCGTCTCGATTACTATGGCGAGGCGGTAAACCTGGCGGCGCGACTCGAAGGCCGGGGCGAGGCCGGCGATATCGTCATGTCAAAAGCGTTTACCGCTGACCCGGCGGTTAGTGATATTCTGGCGGCCTATGATCTACAACAGCAGGACCTGAGACTTAAGGGGTTCACCGACCCCGTCACCGCCTGCCTGATACACCCGTAATCTGACAATGAGCAAACAAACCGATAATTGGTCGCTTTACATCATCGAAGCCAGCGACGCCTCGTATTACACCGGCATTACCACCGATATCGAACGCCGCTTCGACGAGCATCGCCAGGGACAAAAAGGCGCCAAGTATTTCAATGGCCGCAACCCGCTCGGGGTGGTCTACCGCGAGGACGGCCACAGCCGCAGCAGCGCCAGCCGCCGCGAGGCCGAAATCAAGAAACTGTCGCGCAGCGAGAAGCAAAGCCTCATTGCCGAGGCGGGCCTGAGGTGACCACACCCCAACTGCTCGGTGACGGTGGAGTCGAACGACTGCCGCTATTGGATGCCGATCTGTTGCTGTGGCCGGCGGTCGATCTCGGCCAGGACTACGATTCGCTGCTGCGACGGCTAATCGATACCACCGAATGGCGTCAGCAGCAGATTACCGTTTACGGCAAGTCCTGCCTGCAGCCTCGCCTGAGCGCCTGGCATGGCGATCTTGCATACAGCTATTCCGGCATCAGGCTCGAGCCTCGGCCCTGGACTCCCGTCCTGCAAGAACTCAGGCGGCAGGTCGAATCCCTGACCGGGCAGGAGTTCAACAGCGTTCTGCTCAATTATTATCGCGATGAAAACGACGGCATGGGCATGCACAGCGACGATGAACGCGAGCTCGGCGAGCAACCGGCGATCGCGTCGCTAAGCCTTGGGGAAACGCGTGACCTGGTGCTCAAGCACCGCAGCCGCAAGGATCAGAAAACCGTCAAACTGCCGCTACCCGCGGGCAGCCTGCTGCTGATGCAGGGCGATACCCAGCGACACTGGCGCCATGGTATCAACAAGCTGCGGCGCCCCTGCGCCGCGCGCATCAACCTGACCTTCCGCAAAATATTGCCAATCAAACGATAGCTTGACGTACAGCAAGTCGCGCCGCTGGTACAGTCGCCGGTTACGGGTATAATCGTTTAACGCCCGTGGCGCACGCGCTGACGGGACTACTAACCGCAGCTCAGACTTCCGGAGCCAGCATGACAGACATCGAACTGATCGAACTCACCAAAGCCTATGTCGCGTTATCCAATGCGCATCGCATAGACCTGATCATGCAGATGTTCGCCGCCGGCGCGCGTTACACCACCACCACCGGCGGCGTATTCCGCGGGCGCGCCGCCATCGCCGACATGACGCAGGGCTATTTCAGGCGCTATCCCAATGCGCACCTGCATACCAGCAACTACCAATGCGCCGACAACAGCGTCAGTTTCGATTTCACGATGAAGGCCAACGACGTCGACAGCGGCGAAGAGATAGAACACAGCGGTAACGAACAGTTCGAATTCACCGCCGACGGATCGATTAAAAAAATTACCGTTGAAACCAGCTGACTTCCCGCGCGCGCCGCTTAGTCGACATCAATCGACCGCTGCCAGACAGCCGCTGCCTGTCGCCGAAAACGGCGGCCCCGGTTCCGCTTCGGGATATAAACGCGCGATCCACAGGGTAAATACATCGCAACCAGTATGACCGACACCGAATTGATCGAACTGGCGAAAGCCTATGTGGCGCTGTCAAACTCGCATCGAATAAACCTGATCACGCCGATGTTCGCCGCCGGCGCGTGTTACAGCTCGTCCGCGGTCGGCGAGCATCGCGGACGCGCCGCCATCGGCGACATGATGCGCGGCTTTTTCAGCCGCTACCCCGACGTCTACTGGCAGGCGACGAACTATCGATGCGAGCGAAACCGCGTCAGTTTCGATTTCACCATGTCGGCGCATGAGGCTGGCAGCGGTGAGCGCCTCGAACGCAGCGGTCACGAGCAGTTCGAATTCACCGCCGACGGATTGATCGAAAGGCTCGAGGTCGAAACCGCCTGACGGGCAGAGCTGCCCGGTGGGCGGGCATAGCCACTTCAATCGGCTTGCGCGACGTATCCGCTGCCGATCGCCGAAAACGGTAAATCCAGTTCCAGCTCGGGGACCTGCCGCGCAATCCAGGCGACAAAGGTATTGCTGTTCGGACCGGGAAAAGCCTTGTATTGCGTTGACCAGGGGTAGCTGCGAGCGGCAACCTCGACAGCGTCGATCAGCAGTTCTGCCGACGGCCCCTGATGCGCCTTGAGCAGGCGCGGCCTGGCGCCGTACCAGTAACGATCCGGAACATCCCGATAAATGCCCGTCACCCGCTGGCCGTTACGACCTCGCCATCCGATCACATCGTAGAGGGTGTAGTGATTTTCGCCTTTACGCTTGGCGGCAATCCAGGTGTGGATCGCGAACCAGCCGCGCCAGCCCCAGGCATCGGCGCCGTAAACATGCAGCACCGCTTCGCTGGTCAGCGCCGGATCGGGCGCTATACCCGCCGACTCGCGGCTAGCCGTGCGCCAGTCGCCGCGCGAAGCGAAACTGAACAATGCCAGCGCGATTAACAACAGAACAAAAAACAGTTTCAAAAAACTCATCGTCAATATGACAGCCGCCTGATTGAGAAATTCAATTCCGAGTCAGTCAAAAATCATCGCTGGCGGAGCTATAGTGGCCGAAGGAAAAAAACTCATACAATGGCGCCTGCCCGCAAATCGATGCCGGGATTAATCCTCGGTGGAAATTGAATCGTCGTCAAGGCCGAGCGGCCGCACACGAATTCAGGCGGCAATCAGCCTCGACGCCAGCGCCCTGGCCCGTTCTCTGGATTTGCGTGACAGTCGCTGATGTTTTTCCGCGCTGGCCAGGCCGGTAAACAGTGTGCCAACCGATTTCGCGCCAATGGTCTTCGCGGCCGTGTCGAGCTGCCGCCCGCTGGCAAACAGCCAGCGCCCCATCCATGACGGCGCGGCGCTCGACGAGATCAACATCGCTGGTTTCTGCGTCAGGCCCTGTTTACGGAACTTCGGGTAGGGTTTATCCCAGGGCCAGTAGGCGTAGGCCACCAGGCGTTCCATGAAACGTTTGAAGATCGCGGTAACCGAGCTGAAATTGGTCGGCGACGCCAGCACGTAGGCCTGCGACGCCTCGATTTTATCGATTAGTTCATGCATGCCGTCGTCAAGTACGCAGCGGCCCGGGCTGCTGCCGGGTTGCTGCGTGCATTCACGGCAATTCAAACAGAATTCGATCGGGTAATCGCGCAGGTTGATGACTTCGGTATCCGCACCAGCCTCGGCCAGGGCCTCGACCGTCACTTCGAGCGCCTGATCGGTGATGCCATCGTCACGATACGATCCGTTGATCACCAGTACTTTAATCTGATTTGTCATGATTCCCTCTGCTACTAAACTACGCCCAGCTCCGCTGGGCCACTTTGATGCATATCAAGCACTCGCAAATAGCCCGTGAAATGCGCCGCCGGGTCGCATAGAATCAGCGCGACAAAACAGGATCAACCGTGCCGACAACTCTGGAAAATCTGATTCAGCGACACGCACGCTATCGCGGCGACAGGCTGGCGGTCATCTGCGGCGATCAACGCCTCGACTGGGCGCAGTTCAACGCCACCGTCAACCGCGTCGGCAACGCGCTGCAGGCGCGCGGCATCGGCAAGGGCGACAAGGTCGCGACCGCACTGCCCAACAGCATGAATTTACTGGTCATTTACTGGGCCACGATTTCCATCGGCGCGGTGCTGGTGCCGCTCAGCCCGTTGCTCAAGGCCAGCGGGCTCGTCAATCTGCTCAATAACGCCGACGCCCGCCTGGTTTTCCTGGACCAGGCGTTGCTAACCGAACTGGGCGAGCGGTGCGCCGAGATCGGTGGTATCGACAGCGCCAACTACATCACGCTCGGCGATGCCGCCAGTGGCGACAGTAGCTATGCCGCGTTCATTGCCGATAGCCCCGAGACGCCGCCCGAGCGCCCCGAAATCAACCAGGACGACCTGTTCAACATCGTCTATTCCAGCGGCACCACGGGTTTGCCCAAGGGCATCATGCATAGCCACCAGGTGCGCGCCAATTACGGCAGCCACTTCGCTGCTTCATTCCGCATGACTCCCGAAAGTATCGTGCTGCACACCGGTTCGATCGTATTCAATGGCGCCTTCGTCACGCTGATGCCCTGCTTTTTCCTCGGCGCGCGTTACATCCTGCATCCGTATTTCGATGTCGAGGCGATGATCGAGACCGTGGCGCAGGAGAAAGTCACCCATATCATGATGGTGCCATCGCAGATTATCTCGCTACTGCAGAGCCCGAATTTCAGCCAGCACAACATGCAGTCGATGGAAATGCTGCTGACCATAGGCGCGCCGCTGCAGCAGCAGTACAAGGAAGCCGTCAACGCGGTAATTCCCGGCCGCTTTTACGAGCTCTACGGCCTGACCGAGGGCTTTGTTACCATTCTCGACCGCAACGATTTCGATCAGCAGCCGGGCTCGGTCGGCTGCCCGCCGCCGGGATACGATATCCGTATCGTCGATGACCGCGGCAATGACCTCGAGCCCGGTCAGATTGGCGAAATCGTCGGCCGCGGACCGATTCTCTCTTCGGGTTACTACCGCCAGCCCGAACTGACGCGCGAGACTTTTCGCGGCGGCTGGCTGTTCAGCGGCGATCTCGGTTACCTCGACGACAGCGGTTTTTTGTATCTCGCCGGTCGCAAGAAAGAGTTGATCATTTCGGGCGGCGTCAACGTTTATCCGCAGGACATCGAGGAGGTCGCCGGCGCGCATCCGCAGGTGCTCGAAGTCGCCGTGTTCGGCATCGATTCGGACAAGTGGGGAGAGTCCCCGGTGGCGGCGGTAGTATTGCAAGCCGGGGCGTCATCGTCCGAGGGGGAGTTGAAGCAGTGGATCAACGAACGCGTCGAGGCGCGCTTCCAGAAAGTGTCGGATGTCGTCGTGGTCGAACAAATGCCGCGCAATGTCGCCGGCAAAACCCTTAAACACGAACTCAAGGAAAACTATCTTGCAAATCAAAAATAATACATTTGTTGTCACCGGCGCCGCACAGGGCCTGGGCGAAGCCATCAGCCTGTCGCTGGCGCAACACGGCGCCAGGCTCGCGTTACTCGACGTCAACGCCGAGCGGCTCGACCAGGTTCTGAACGCCTGCAAGCAGGCCGGCGCCGCCGACTGCTTCGCTTTTACCTGCGACGTCTCCGACGAGACCAGCGTGCGCCGCTGTTTCGTCTCGATCGAGGAACACCTGGGAGCGATTTCCGGACTGGTCAACAACGCCGGCATCCTGCGCGACGGCATGCTGGTCAAGGTCAAGGATGGCGAAATCGTCGACCGCATGTCGCTCGAGCAATGGCAGTCGGTGATCGACATCAACCTCACCGGGGTATTCCTGTGCGGACGCGAGGCGGCGACCAGCATGATCCGCAGCGGTGAGGGCGGCGTGATCATCAACATCTCCAGCATCAGCCGCCACGGCAATCCGGGGCAGTCGAACTATGCCGCCGCCAAGGCCGGCGTCACCGGGCTGTGCTCGACCTGGGCACAGGAACTGGCGCGCTACAACATTCGCAGCGCGGCGATCGCACCGGGCGTATTCGAAACCGAGATGGTGGCCTCGCTCAAACCCGAGGCCCACGAACGTCTTGCCAACCTGGTCGCGCTCAGGCGCACCGGCGCGGTCGAGGAACTGGCGCATGCGGTCGAGTTCATCATAGAGAACGATTACTTCAGCGGCCGAATCCTCGAACTCGACGGCGGCATGCGTTTTTAGCAAGCCACGATAATCTGGATCAGGGTAAGAGCTTCACCCTGGTTCGGGGGTGTCAGGCACCGTCGCAGCGGTTAGTTTTGGCCGATCGCGAGCGCGTGTTTCATACCGGCTTCGAAATGCCCCGGTATATTACAGGAGAACACGACCGTGTCATTACCAAGGAATTGCCACGACAGCCGCGCCTGTTCGCCGGGCTCGAGCGAAACCGTATTCGGGTCCTCGTGTTTCATTGCAGGCATATTGCGCATCATTTCGGCATGCCTGGCCTGATCCTCGGCGTTGCCGATCGAAAACTCGTGCGCAAGTTTCCCATCGTTGCGCACGATGAATTCAATGGTTTGACCATGCCGCAATTATTCAAGGCTCGGCTCGAAGGTAAAACGCATGTTGTCCGTCATCGATACTTTTATCTGGCGATCCGGCTTGCCCTGACCCGGCTTGCCGACGCTAAATGCTTCATGTCCATGACTGTGCTCCCCGCTGCCGGCGGCCAGCGCCGCAACGGGAAAAACACCCAGGCACATCATTAAGATTAGTTTATTCAATTTTGCTCTCCTCTCTCATTCTAAAATTCGATAATCGTAAGCGCGCGCTATTCGAACGCGGCTTATTGCAACAAAAACGGAATCAATTCCTGGTAGGGACGATAGCCCTCTATTTTTTCGCCGCTGGCGGTAAACAATGCCGGAGTTCCGCTAATGCCGGCCTGATTGCCGGCCCGGTAGCCGCGATCGATCATGGCCGAGCGGCTGCAATCACCGGGCGGCAGGTCGTCGAAACGATTGTTCTTGGCCTCGGTCATCGCCCGCTTGCGATCGTCGGCGCACCACACCGACTTTAGCGTCTGGTAACCCGGCCCGCCGGAGCCGCCGCGGGGATACGGCAGGTAACGAACCGTGATGCCCGCCGCCTGCAGCCTGTCAATTTCGGCGTGCAGCTTCTGGCAATAGGGACAGGAGGTATCGGTAAACACGTCGAGCGTGGCCCTGGTCTCGCCCTCGGCTTCGAAAACCACGAGATCCTCGTCGCGAAAAGCCGACAGCAGCGCGACAACACCGGTACGGCGCGCGATTTCGGTCAGATTACGTCCATTCTCGAGATTGACCAGATCGCCCATCAGCGCGTACTTGCCGCCGTCGAGCAGGTAAACATAGCGATTGCCGATTTGCACCTGCCAGACATCCTCGATTCCGGTTTCGCTAACGTCATCGAGTTTCGCGTTACCGATACGTTGGCTCAGCAACCGGGTCAGCGGGCGTTTCGCGGCGACCACGATATCGGTCAGTGACGGCATATCGGAAACTTCGAAGTTGGCGGCCCACTTGCGGTAAACCTCCTCGGGCCACTTCGACTGGAAAAAAGCGATCGCGCTGTCGATATCTTCGGCACTCAATCGATCGGCAAAAGCCGGCATCACGCCACCGAGTTGCTTACCGCCTTCGCGAACGGTTCTGCGCAAAAGCGCCAGATCGTGATGCCAGGCGTGCGCGCTGCCATTTAGCGGCGGCGGCGGGAAGTTGCCGTTGGCATCGCGCTGCTTCCAGTTCGCGGTCGCTTCCGCATTCGGCCCGTGACAGGCCGCGCAATTCTCACGAAATATGACTTCGCCGCGCTCAACCTGCCGACTGCTGTACCAGCGATCTCCCTCGGCCGCGTAGGTATTAGCCGATGACGCCAGCAACACCAGAAAAATCAGGCTTCTGCTTTTCATAAGATCTACCCCGCTAGTAAAGCTTTTTCTGTCGCTGGTAGTAGCGAACAAAGGGTATGACGGCATCCATTTTCTTCGGAGTCATGCCCTCCACCGGTTTCATATCGCCGAAATTCCAGTGGTGCTGTTTCGTGCCCTGCAGCACGGCGCGGTAAAACGACTTGTCGCTATGATGCGAGGGCTTGTAAAACGGATGCACTAGCGGCGGACCCTGGTCGCTGCCGTCGAGCTGCAGGCCGTGGCAGCTACTGCAGTATTTTTCGTAGAGCAGCTGGCCTCTCGCCATTTCAAAGGGAATTTCGATCTCGTCAGCGGCGCTGACTGTGGCAGCGGCGAAAACCGCGGATAACACGAGGCTGACTAACAGAAATTTATTTGTATCCATGAATTCACCCGGGTAAAGATTTAAAGAATGCGCTGTCTAGCGCTCGAAATCTTAGTTCAGGCGATTGGCGGTCGGTATATCGAAAATACGAGTTGGGAAAAGAATCGAGGCTCGGGTAGATCGAGACGGATTACAGCCGTGGCCTCGGGATAAGGCTCGATGGCGGACGCGGGCAAGCTACAGCCGAAGCCGCAATGGCCGCTGACGGACAGACAGATTTCGCCATCACAAGCGTCTTGGCCGCCGCCTGCATGGTTATCGCATCCACCGCAGTCGGCCGACATGTGATCGCCGTGATCCGCATTCGCAGCATAGCCGCCGCCGAGTGGCAGCACCCCGAGACAGAGGATTAACAGGTAATGGACGAGGCGAATTTTCAATGCGATTCCAGCGTAATTAACCGTTTATATCGAATCATTAAACTTCAGACTATAAGAATCTAGCACAGTTCCGCGCATAGGGATAATCTCGAACCCGGATTAATCTCCGCGCAATTCGACACCGAGTTAGAAACGAACGAATCCGGTTTTCTAGATTTCCGAAAAATCACCGACCTGGTAAAACACCCTGCCCAGCAAGGCATGATCGACCTGCAGAGAAAACCGGAAACGGCCTGCGTTCAGCGCCTGCTGCTTGACGATAGTCTTGCCGGGCGTAAGCAACGAAGGTATGGAGATTTTGAGACCGCCCAGTTGCCAGAAAAATCGCTTGCTTTCAAATACGATGGCCTGATTTTCCTCGTACACCGTGAGATGCATGCCAAAACCGAAGCCGACAACTTCGACCATCCCGGCCTTCGGCAGAATGCATTTCGTGGACCGGACCCGGTTCAGCTTTTTGCCCGCGTAATAGTAAAAACGGTCCCAGGTCATACCCTGTAATTTCCGGTCCGGATACACCCTGACTTCCATCGCTACGTTACGCTCGGAATACAACGCCAACGGAGTGCCGATCAGCCGGCACAGTTGCGCCAGCAGTCTGCCGGCAAATGACAGGTAGACTTCGTACATAACGCCGCCGTAGGTAACACAGCGGTGGGCATTGGCCAGGGAAAAGCGCTTCTGGATATCCGGATGCAATCGATTCCAGTCGCGCTCACCGACTAACTTGCGATAGTCAATTTCTAGCGGCCATTCGATTGGCGGAGGATTCTTAGACATGGCAGACCTCCTTTTGATAAATTCCCCAACGATCCGCGACCTGTAAAAACTCGCCCAGCTCAAACAGACCCAGGCAGGGCATGGCGCCTTTTCGGCACCCGCCGGTCGCAATCTTATCGATCACCAGCTCCGCCGCGATGGTCGGGATATTGGGACCTACACCGTTCTCCGCTACCAGCTGCCAGGATACTCGGCGGCGGTGACCGCCCGCGACCAGGCCCTCGATTTCGACAAACATCGCCCCGCAATCACTGCCCCGGGATAGAAACCAGTTGCTCATGCGCGTCAACGGCGCGGCAAACCTGGCCAGGTTATCGACTATTCCGATACGGCTTAACAGCGACAGCGACCAAAGCCCGAGGTGCAAAATCGACACTTCGAGTCCAGCCTGGAAACGCAGGGTTTTTAGATCGGGATATTTGGCCGGTAACAGTTCGAGATCGGGGATATCGCAATTCCCCATCCATCGACGGTTGACCGGTGCACCGAGATCGACCCGACGCAGGTTTTGCCAGCCAAACAGCGGTTGACGAATGCCGTCGGTCAGCGTGTCGAACGGGCGACCGGTGTAAGACAGTATCGATGCCACCGTCGCCGCGCCGCGTTCACTTCGATTACCGGGTGAAATGCCGTAATCGATTTCCTCCAGCGCCGTGAATCGGGACGAGTAATGGTCCAGCACCGCGCCGGTCAGACCCGGTACGGTGCTGGCGCCCGTGACCAGGCACACTTCGTTGTCCGTCGCCAGATCGTCGAGGGCCGCGGAAAACTCACAGACATACCGCCGGTCGTCTGCAAGGTCGACATAGTGGACGCCGTTTTCCGCGCAGCTGCGCGCAACCCGGTAATTGCCCGCGCCAGCCTGCAGTTGAAACGGCCCGGAGGCATTTACCACCATATCGACCGCCAGATCGGAGAAAATCCTTGTCAAATCCGAGTCAACGACGTCGAGCCTGGCGATTGCGGGGGTTTTACCCGTTTCCCTGCGGCAGCACTCGATGAACGCGCAAGCCTTGCTTAACGATCTGCCGGCGATGATTATTTCATGATCGTAGTGGCACAACAGGCTGTGCACCAGACGCTTGCCAAAATTGCCATAACCACCGATGACCAGGATTTTCATATCATCCGCCGCTGCCCGACTTCCCTCTGCGGGAGGGCACCAGTTTGGCTATGGTGGCGCCCATTTTCATCAGCGCTACCAGCGTGGATCGCGGCAGGCCCTTGATTTGATCGAACCATTCGGTCAAGGTCGAAACGAAGCTCAGCATCGCCTCGATTTTATCCTTCACCTGTTGCGGCGTTTCCTTGTCGGCTTCCATTTCCAGAACGCATTGCCGCAGCAGCGTCAGGGTCGGTTCGAGTTCACGCTTTTTACGCTCCTCCATGATCGTCATCAGCATTTCCCAGGTATCGCCGCGCGCGACGAAGTAATCCCGACGGTCCCCCAGCACCGGCTCTACCGCAACCAGGCCCCAGGACTGCAACTCCTTGATGCTGGTACTCACGTTAGAGCGTGCTATCGACAGCATTTCAGCGATATCTTCAGCATTCAATGCCTCGGGTGACAGGTAGAGCAAGGCGTGTATTTGCGAGACGGTTCGATTGACGCCCCAGCGCGTACCCATTTCACCCCAGTGGAGGATGTATTTCTGCATTAACGGCGTTGGCTTCATTATATTCAGTAATTTCTGTATTTACAGAAATTACTGTAATAGAGAAAACGCTCTTTGTCAAACGCCAGGAATTCAATGACAGGCAAGAATGGCCATGGCTCCCTGCTCCAGGCCGGATACCCGCGGGAGGGACTTATCTGTTTTCGATAGTTTCGATGTGTTCGCCACAGTCATGCTTGCTCCTCAATAGCCTTCGATATAGATGAACTCGACGATGTATCCGACAGCCGAACGCCTGAGATGCAGGGTCGCAGTCATCTCGCCAGCAGGAAGGCGATCGAACTCATCACCCGCGATACAGTATTGAAATCCAAAACTGTCGATCGACCGAGGTTGCAGTTTATAGGGACAGAAAGTGCGCCTCGAGCCCAGCTCCTTGACCACCAGGTCCTGCTCGGTCAAGTGTTTACCCATCATATGGGTATAAGCCTGCGGTATTGCCACGGCCAGGTTTATCCACAAAATGCCCCATAAAAACAGCGCGATGCCGGGTATGACCAACAGGTAGTGTTTGCTTGCCGAGGTTTCATAAAAACTGATTTTGGGCCTCCACAGCTTGCGTTCGTGTAAATACTCGATCGTCACCATCAAACCGACGGTCAAAATAATCGAGATATAGATCATCAGCTGCGCGACCCCGGGATGCACCACGAATCCCGGATAAACCGCGTATGGCAGGATAACGCCCGCACAGAGCAGGAGCATGATTAATATCCCGATTTTCTGCGGAAAAGGCGTACCGCGTGCCCACAGCAACTCAGGCGATTGCGGTTCGGATCGAGGCTCGACCTCGACTGACCGATTTTCCAGGCGTCGAGTGGCGATCGGCCGCATCCGTCTTGCCTGCAGCAGGCGATTCATTCGCAGGACGTGCTCGCTGTTACCAAACCCGCTGACCGGCTTTTTTATTTTCCGTAACAGCCTCTGCCACATGAAGTATCGAACAATCCCGAACAGCGCAATGATCACGCCAGGAATCGCCAGCGCCGCCTCCGGGCCATAGTTAGCGGAGACGGCTAGCACGACAAGCAGCAGGATAAAGAATGCGGCGAGAAGCGCGAGCAGTCTCAACAGCCTGATAACTAACTTCATGCCACGTTATCCCTGCTCAATGTCAGCAACTGCGATTGCCAGCATTTTCGGCGGTAGCGGCTGACACGGCCCGGATGCCCAGGGCAGACAATACGAGCGCAATCAGGGTTTTCGGTTTCATGGTTGGCATCCCCGTCAACGTCAAGCCGGTTTAATCGAGCAGCAACTGCCCTATTGCAAGCAACTTCTTCTTGTCTCGCGGCGTTAACTGCGCATACAGCGTCAGCAGGTCCTGCATGTCTTCGGCCAGGTAAGGCCCCGCTTCGGCGCCCGCGACGGGCGCGTCTATCCAGCCGCGGCGCTGGCCGAGAAACTTTTCGCAGCGCCTGGCCATAAGATCGGGGATTTTGGCGTAGGGATTATTGCGAAATTTACGCATGCGTTCGAGCGGTAATTTTATCGCCGCCAGGTACTCGGGCAGGATGCCTTCTTTCTCGGCCCGATCGAGCGCATCGATGAATTTGCGGTAGCGATTGGAATGCACTTCCGCCGGCCGCGGTGCGCCGATGCCATAGGTCAGCCAGCCCGGATCGATGTTGAGCGCCTCACAGAATTGCAGCGTCTCATCGACGCCCGGCGTCGACAACCCGGTTTCATAATTGTGGATGCGTCCGGCGCTCCAGCCGAGGCGCTGGCTGAGTTCTCGGCTGTTGGTTTCCTTTGCCATCAGGCGTGCCTGGCGAATGCGCTTGCCGATCTTGAGGTAGAGTGGATTGCGCGCGGATTTGTCTTTGATCAGAGCTGGTTTTTTAACTTGCATGCACGCGAGTTTAACAAAATCCAAATTTCTTGGATATATTTCTTGCAATATCCAAATTTTTGGCTATTATACGCTGCCACTGAAATCAGGCGACAGTGCGCCACATTAAACTGGAAAGAGAAATGTTTTCATTACAGCCATCGCAAATATCCACCTACCGGACAGGTTATACCAGCCTGACGGGCGGCTGTGCGCATGACTGGAACAGAAAGCAACCCAGTTTTGTGGCGCTTGATCTCCGCCCCGAAGGCAATCTGAAAGGAATTGATATGCGGTAATCCTCCGTCTTCATACGGGAGGTTGCTGCAACGCAGACACCTCCCGAGTATCTTCCGAGAACCCCGGTTGGTGTCTTCAAAACGCATCACCGGGGTTTTTGCGTTTTACGACTTAAAAAAAAGCCCCGCGCTGACCTCGTTCGGCAGCGTGTAGCTCTTTAACAATCTGGAATACTGAATTGGCCGTCGCAAGGAGCGATGGCCGGTAAGCCGCTCCCGTGGACCCGAGGGGGCGGCTGTATGGCGCATCGGGTCAGCGGGATGGGTGAGCCGGAGACCCGAAAGCGCAGCCGGCAGCGCCAGAGAATTTCGTGGTCTGGCACGGATAAATTGCGCAAGCAATGAAAGGGGGAAATCCTTCAGTACCCCGCCCGGCAACGGGTCGACCCAGAAAAACCTCGTCCCCTCGCCTTCAGCTCGGCTGGAGGTAGCGATCAACACTCGCCAGGGATAAGGGGGAGCGCTTTCAGTCCGAGCTTCCCAGACAAGGGCGGAGCGCAGTTCCAGGGGCGCGGGGTATCGCAGGATAGCCCGCATCCCGAAGAGCACCTGGCGATCGAACAGAAAATTCGAACACCATTTTTAACAGGATTCCTGCTCACGCGGGAATGACTGACTGGATCCTTTTTCATTAAACTAAAGCCACAGGAGGTTAATCATGATCAAGATGAAAATGACCAAGGGAAAGTCGCCGGTACTGGTGTGGACCGACGACGTTGAATCATCCGCGCATGATCAACTGGCACGCATGGCTAACCTTTCGATCGTGCACAGCCACATCGCGGTGATGCCCGACGTCCACATGGGCAAGGGCGCCACCGTCGGCTCGGTCATCCCGACGCGGGAAGCGATCATCCCGGCAGCGGTCGGAGTCGATATTGGCTGCGGTATGTGTGCGCTGCGAACCTCGCTGCATGCCGACCAACTGCCGGAATCACTGCGTCAGCTGCGTAACCAGATCGAACGCGACGTTCCGGTCGGTTTCGACATGCACAGCAACCGCCGTGCACGCTTCGAGGCGGCTGCCGCGGTCGAACCCGGACTGAAGCAGATCCTGGATCGACATCCCGGCATCGCTTCGAAATCACGCAACAAGGATGCCTGGGCACGCCAGATCGGTACCCTGGGTGGCGGCAACCACT
The DNA here is from genome assembly GCA_937980285.1 of uncultured Gammaproteobacteria bacterium. Classification (GTDB taxonomy): domain Bacteria; phylum Pseudomonadota; class Gammaproteobacteria. The sequence goes on from CALJQI010000063.1 coordinate 35,630, forward strand.
TCATCGAGCTGTGCCTGGACGAAGAAGACCGCGTCTGGGTCATGCTGCATTCCGGCAGCCGCGGCATCGGTAACAGAATCGGCCAGTACTTCATCGAAAAGGCAAAGGAGGTGATCGCTAAAACCGACGTTCAACTGCCGGACAGGGATCTGGCTTACCTGGTCGAGGGAAGCGGCCTGTTCGCCGACTACTGGCAGGCGCTGACCTGGGCGCAGGAGTACGCGTCCCGCAACCGGCAGGAAATGCTGGATATCGTGCTCGAGGCGCTAGCAAGGCATTTGCCGCCGTTCGAGCTGGATGAAGCAGCGATCAACTGCCACCACAACTACGCGGCCAGGGAAGTCCATGACGGCACCGAAATCTACGTTACCCGCAAGGGCGCGATTCGTGCCGGCGCCGGAGAGCTGGGAATCATTCCCGGCTCGATGGGGGCGAGGTCTTACATCGTACGCGGCAAGGGCAACGCGAAATCGTTCTGTTCCTGCGCGCACGGTGCCGGACGGCGCATGTCGCGTAGCGCCGCAAGGAAGCACTTTACCCGGGACGATCTGCTGGAGCAGACCGAGGGCGTCGAATGCCGCAAGGATAAGGGCGTCATCGATGAAATCCCGGGGGCCTACAAGGACATCGACCAGGTCATGGAAAACCAGGTCGACCTGGTCGAAACCGTGCATACCCTGAAGCAGGTGCTGTGCGTCAAGGGCTGACCGGGGTCCTGGAGCCGGGCGGGAATCCGCCCGTCCGGCTCATTTCA
>CALJQI010000064.1 GCA_937980285.1 uncultured Gammaproteobacteria bacterium
TCAGTTACTCGACCTGCTGCTCGGTCACCTGCACGACGACCTCCACCTGACGCGGGTGGCGCTGATGCTGCTGTCACGAGACCACAGCAAACTGGGCACGCGCGCCGGCAAGGGCATCGACGAACACTCGCCGGTCCGAACCCTGGTCCTCGATATCGGAAACGCCAGTGTGCTCAAATCGCTGATGTTGAAATCCCAGGCGCTATGGGTCGAGCCGGAAAATTACAACAGTTACGAAGCGGCGCTGCCGGCCAGGTTCAAATCCGCCTTCCTGCACGAAAGCTTTTTCCTGATGTCGCTGCACGTCAACACGAATCCCGTGGGGCTGATCTACGCCGACCGCTCACTCGGCGTCAACAAGCTCGACAAGGTCACTTACATCAGGTTCAAATCGGCCATCCTGCTGACCAGCAAGGCCTTAACCTATCTTGGCAAGATGAAGCAACCGGCGAGCGGCTGAACTGCCGCCTTTCGCCGACGCTTATTGCGCACCCGCGCGAGCCGGCTCGCTGCCTGCTTTTTCGAACCAACCTGGATCCCGATAGCATTCATTAGCAGTGCTCATTCCGCCTGTTTCAGGTTATGACCCATGCGGCTGATGCTGTCCGTTCGCCCCTGGAATCCATAGCTTAACCTGAATGCGAGGTCAGGCTCTTCGATGGGGATGCGCACCTTCAGCCAGAGCTCGTTCTTATCCGCATCGTATTCGACCCTGCTCCAGCGATAGCTCAGCTCGACCGATGAATCGAGCTGCCCGAGATTAGCAGGCCAATGCCCGCGCCGGTTCCTGAACTCGACCATGGCCTCGGCTACCTTGATTAACAGGGCGCGCGCTTTTTCCTCGTCCGGCGGAAACACGGTGGTCGACATCAGGCTGCCGCCCAGGTAAACAATCGCCAGCAGGCCGATTGACAACCCGCCCCATTGAAACGCGGAGGCGATCATACGGAAGAACCTTCCCGCTTTACCGACTGCAAAATAAGGCCGGTACTTCCAGTGCAACACGGCCAGTAGCAAAATCCCGTATGCTGACAGGATCCACTCGAAGCCGAATCGCCAGCCCTCACGGTATGAAACCAGGCATGCGCCAATCACGCAGTACCACCCGAGCACCATACCTGTCCTGAAACCCCGGTTGACAGAACGCCCGGAAAAACCGTTAGCGCTGATTACCGCGAGCAGCGAAAAGAGCAGGCAATAAAAGATATCGAAGCCATCGATAAGATAGGGATCGAGAAGCGGCACGATCACGACCTGGGCGCAAACAAACGCCAGCGCGTACTGCGTCAGCATAAGCCCGCGCAAACCCGCAGGGATACCGGGGTCGCGCAGAAAAAAGGGACGGCCCGCGGCTTTCCGGCGCCGCCTTGTCAGCACGTGCAGGATGATCCCGGCGACGCATAATGCGAGCAGATAGGCGCCGATCAGCATATACACGAGCCCGCGCAAGGCGCCAAGGGAAGAAAGCCCGCCGTGGGCCAGCGCCGCTTCGAAGGTCAGAAGCAGTCCGAAAAGCGAGCCAGGCAGCAGGATTGGTAATGCTCTGGTTGAAAGCTTCATGCTTACAGTATAGGCAATGAAACTGCGACCAGGGTCGCTGTCCGGATCAGGATTTGTTTAATCCTGCCGGTTTAGCATATCGTCAATAACAAGCATGGTCGGCAGAAAGAAGAGAATCCAGGTTGGAAAAATCCAGGCAACCGAAACAGCCGGCAAGATCTAACTTGAGCTGCCGTCGGCCGAATCGTTTATAATCGGGTAAATCAAGGAAATCCCGTGAAAGCAGGGTTCCACTAATTGAATCCAGATAGCCGCCATGCAAACAGTAGACGATTTGAGCGAGCAGGCGAAAGTTGCCTACCAGGCCTATGTCGACATGAGCCAGAGCAAGGCCGCGTATTTCAATTGCATGAAGGCAATCGATGGCAAGTACCAGTCGGGTGGCGCGCCCAGTACCGCGGAAAACCTGGAGCTGGAAAAATTACTTGCGCGCCACGATAAAAACGTACTCGCGTTCACGACGGCGATGGCGGCTGTAACCGACGATAGCGATACGGAAAAATTGATGCAGCTAATGTCCTGAGGAGCGCTGGCCGGGACTTGTCACGCCGAGGCCATTACCGCTTGCCGATTTGCAGCAGCCAGTCGCGCAAACGCGCGGCCGATTCCGACAGCGCTCGACCTGAATCCCAGGTCAGGTAAAAGGATCCCGGGGCATCGGTTTCGAATTTCCCCAGCCGCTGCAGTTTGCCACGCTCGACCAGGGATTCGACCTGCGAGTGCCAGCCAAGCACGATACCCTGGTTTTCTTCCGCCGCCTGCAACGCGACCACGTAGTTATTGAATCGCCTGAAATTCGCCCTGCTCAAATCGCAATCCCATTGCCGCAGCCAGCTATCCCAGCCGGTCCACACGGGATCGACGCTGTCCAGCTGCAGCAACGGGAACTGCAGCAAGTCACGCGGATGCTTCAGTTTGTTGCGGGCGCCGAAGCCGGCGCCGCAAACCGGATATATGCGGTCGTCAAACAACTTCACCGCACTCTCGCCGCGCCAGTTTCCATCGCCGTAGCGAATGCGGATGTCGGCGTTTAGAAATCCCGCGTCGGCGGGATTGTCCGATATCGCATGGTTCAGGTTGATATCGCGATACTGTCGCCAGAAACCGCCGAGGCGCGGCATTAGCCACAGCGACGCGAACGCGGTGCTGGCGGCGATGGTGACATCACTACTGCGCGCCTGGTTTTTGAACTCCTGGCACAGCCTGCCGATTTGCTGGAAACTCGAACTCAGCACCTGGAAGAGATCGATTCCCTGCGCGGTCAGCTCGACGCCGCGGTGATTGCGCAGGAACAGCGCACAATCGAGTTCGGCTTCGAGGGCCTTTACCTGACGGCTTACCGCCCCAAGGGTCACCCCGAGTTCGCTTGCGGCCGCGGTAAAGCTGCCGTGCCTCGCGCAGGCATCGAAAGTATTAAGCCCGGTCAGGCTCGGAAGCTGGTAGTAGCGGCGCGCCATGATATTTTGAGTTTACTTAAAGTAAAGGCAGTAAGAAGTTTTTTAATATTGCCAAATCGACAAATTCAGCGCAATGTTTGGCGTTCGGTAATAACCCCGCCCTGACGGGCTTGATATTGAGGATTAGACCCATGAACCAGGTTACAGCTCCCGAGATCGAGGTCGACGCGATCCTGCAGCCGATCGAAAAGGCCACCGGCCTGCCCAACCAGGCTTACACCAGCAATGCGTTTCTCGCCTACGAGCGCGATCACGTGCTTGGAAAAAGCTGGGCAGGGCTGTGGTTCGCCAGCGACTTACCGAAAAAAGGTTACGTCAAGCCGGTCGATTTCATGGGCCTGCCGCTGGTCATCCTGCGCAATAAAAAAGACGAGATCAAAGTCTTCCACAACGTTTGCAGCCACCGCGGCATGATCCTGGTGCACGACGAAATGGAGGTTCAGGGCGCGCTACGCTGCAAGTATCACTCATGGTCATACAATCTCGATGGCGAGCTCAAGGGCACCCCGCACCTCGGCGGAATCGGCCAGCAGAAATCGGAAGGCTTCAATCATTGCGATCACGGCTTGAAGCCTGTGCGATCGGTTGTGTGGATGGATATCGTCTTCATCAACCTGTCGGGCGACGCGCCGGAATTCGAGGAATACAGCCGGCCGCTAGCCGAGAAATGGAAGCCCTTCCTCGGAACCACCGGGCTGAATCATCTGCGTATCGCCACCAACGGCAAGGGCATGCAGATCGAAGTCAAATCCAACTGGAAACTCGCGGTCGAAAACTACTGCGAGAGTTATCACCTGCCGTGGATACACCCCGGCCTCAACACCTACTCGCGCCTCGAAGACCACTATCACATCATGTACGGCGACGATTTCGGCGGCCAGGGCAGCTACGCCTATCGCCTCTACGACCAGGCCGGCACCGCTTTGCCGCGATTCCCGGAATGGCCCGAGGACAGGCTAGAGCAGGCTGAATATGTCGCCTTTTACCCGAACGTATTACTCGGCATCCAGGCCGACCACGCGTTTGCGATGATCGTCGAACCGATCGACTGCGACAGATCCGTCGAGCACCTGCGCCTGTATTACGTCGGTGACGAAGCCCTCGACGACGAGCATGCCGCGAGCCGCAGCGCCACGCTCGAATCCTGGCGAGTCGTGTTCGGCGAGGATATCGACGCGGTCGAGGGCATGCAGAGAGGTCGGCTTTCACCCGGTTACGGCGGCGGCGTGTTCTCTCCGGTGATGGATAATCCGACCCATCATTTCCACCAGTGGGTGGCGCGCAAACTGAAGGCCGCCGGTCAGGCCTGATATCCCATGGTCGGGCGCGCGGGGACCGGCTGCTCAGTTAGCTGAAAAATCGAGCAACAGCGGGCCGCGCTTCACCGGCCAGATCCCGCGCGTGGTAGCACGGCCGCCATCGAACAGCACGTAGCTCTGGCCGCCGTAATGCGGTAGCGGCCGTAACAGTCCCTGTAACGCGGCGCCGTCATCGGCGCTGATGACAAGCACGGGATTGCCGTTGTCGAGCCGCGCCGTCCAGGCCGCCGCCGACCAGCCCTTTGCCGACAGTTCCGCCGGCAATCGCAGCCCGAGCTTCGCCAACCGCGCGGGCAGATCGTCAGTGTCAGTTATGAGTAGCAGCGGATGGTCGATTTCGCCGTCCAGGTCGACTCGCTGAAAGCGTGGCACGGTATCCATCAACCTGCCGGCCAGCTCGCGCCCGGCGCGCTCGAATTCGCTGTCCGAAGATTCGATCATGGTTACGGCCGAGGCGTCCAGCGAGACATCGCGCAATATCGGCGGCGTTTCATTGCGCTGCAGGCGGCGAAACACGTCGCTGTCGGGATCGAAATGCAGGTACTCCGGTTTAGCGCTGGTTCGCCATTCGAGCCGGGTCAGGTTTTCGCTAATCGTTACCTGGTGTCGCTCGCTACCGTTAGCGGTTTGCAGCAGCAGCGGCAACTCGAAACGATAACCTGAAACCGGCTGCAGGACATCCACGCTGATGCGGAAGCCGTCGTCGACCTGTTCAACGCTATGCGCGCCAATGCTTAGCCTGGGCGCGCCGCGGCGGTCTAGCCATTGCCTGAAAAACCACCCCAGATCGCGCCCGGCGCTGTTTTCGAACGCATCCTGCAGTTCGAGCCATCCGGCTGTTTGAAACCTGTTCTGCCGCCAGAAATGGCGCAGGCCGGCAGCGAAAGCTTCCTCGCCGATTTCCAGTGACAGCATGTGAAAAATGAAAGCCACCTTGTTGTAACCGATGACCTGCGCCGCCTGGTGGCGCTTGGACATGAATGCGCGCACCGGTTGATCGCGCTCCGCCGGCAGCGCGGCATAATCTCGCAACCACTTGATGCGCATACTGCGCGCGGCCGCCGCGCCCTTGTCGCGTTCGAGCGCGTAATCGGCCATATAGGTAGTCAATCCCTCGGCCCAGTTACCGCTGGCGTAATCGACCGCAACGCCGTTGCCCCACCAGTTGTGCAGCACTTCGTGCGCCAGCGAGCGGCCGCGCATGAACGGCAGCGGGATCACACGTCGTCCGACATAGGTCAGGTTGGGAAAACCCAGCCCCACCGGCAGCGGCGCCGAAATGATATGAAAGTCGGCATAGGGATAATCGCCGATACTGTCGTGATAGCGCCGTATATAGGAAATCGCGGCATCGAGGTAAACATCGGACAACTCGGCTAGTTCGGCATGGAAGTAGGTACGCAGGCGCAGGTCGCCATGGCGGCGCTCGCGCAGCTGGTAGGGCCCTGCGAACAGCGAAGGCGGTTCGCCAGCCTGCTCCGTTTCGAAGCTCGCCTGGTAAAACCCGGCGTCGGTCGTTTCGGCGATCAGCTTGCCGCTCGCCACCGCGCGATGCTCGATCGGCACCCGAATACCCAGGCGATAAACGATTGGCGTCGACAGGTCCAGTGGTATCCAGCCGGAGTATGCGGGCAGGTAAGCGCCATCGCTGCCGCTACTGCTATATGCCGGCACCGACCCGCTGCTGCCTTCGGCACGCGACGGCACCCTGCCTTTAAGCTCGAAATGTAATTCGTGACGGCCGCTATCGGCGAGTTCGACGACATAGCCACCGCCCTGCCGACGCGGCTTCGCGGCAGCGCCGTCAAGCGATAACGACTCGATATCGAGCCAGGGCGCGAGTTCGAAAACAAAACGATCACGACCGGAAACGACGATGCGATCGTTAATTTCGATCGCGCCGTCGTCGGGTTTCAGCGACATCTTGATATCGTGAGAATCCGCCGCATAAGCGACCTGCGCCGGCAGGACGTTAGCCAGCGTAAAGAGCAATAGCGCGACCAATCCTGGCAGGAACTTATTCAAAGCTTTGCGGAAATTTCGCGACTTTCTTGATCGTTCTGTCGCCGCGCATCAGTTTGAGCGGCAGCCAGGTACCGGGCGACTGGCGCGAGATGATCTCGATCAGTTCCGCCCCGGTCCTGGTATCGAAGCCGGCGGCGGACAAAATCACGTCGCCGTCGAGAATGCCAGTCTCCTCGGCGACGCTGTCTTCGATCACCTGCCTGACGTAGACGCCATGGTCGCCATCCTCGATCAGTATACCGAGCCTCGGTCGCGCCGGCGCCGCCTGCTCGCCGTCGGCATCGACCACGAACACCGCGCTCGCCAGTTTCGCGGGTAACGGATGGCAATTGTCGTCGGCGTTCAGCGGCAACAGTACATCGACATCGTTTATCCCCAAATCCGCCAGCTGATGCGGGATGCCGTAACCATACTCGAGGTGCCCGCGGCCGATGATACCGACTACCAATGCCGACGGATCGCGACGATGCGCGGCGGCCAGGGCTTCGGCCATGGCGCGGTCCCAGGTTTGCTGCGCGGCGACAAAATTGGCGAAAGCGTCGCTATTCTTGATGGCGTCGATATCCGGGGCTTCGTGTTCGGCCTCGCCCTCGGTCTGCTCACGCATCGTTTGCTTGTAGCCATACAGTTGCGCCAGCGAATCCCGGTAAGCGTCGCTGGCCGGGGCTGGATCCGACAATCCCAGGCGCTGTTCCTCGCCAATTGCTTCCCAGCCCTGCTGCGCCACCTGCGAAATCAGTTTTCGATCGACGTTCAGCGCCAGGGCGGGTAATCGGTTGAGGCGCGTAAAATGCAGCAGCGGCAGGTAAAGGCCGGCATCGTAACCCCAGACCTTGCTCCACTCCGACTGCTCGAGAAATTCTTCTTCGTCGAGTTCGCCGGCACTCCAGGCGTCGAGCACTGATTGCAGCCGTCGCGGCAGCATTTCGAAGCCCACCATCATGTTGGCATTGCGCGAATGCAGCGCGGCCAGCATGTAGTGCTGCCAGCGATGATGGGCAACCGTGGTATGCGCCTCGCCCAGCAACACGATGCGCGGGCCCTGGATGCGCTCGAGCAGTTTTTCGCTATCGAGCCTGTTGCCGCTGGCGGGATCGAGCCACTGCGCGACATGGTGATCACAGCTGCTGTCCTGACCGTTTTCCTGCGAAAGGCCAATTCGCGGCAGCAATAAAAAAAACAGGGCGATCAGGCAAATCCTTGCGCGGTTGCTCATTGAACGACAACTCCAGGGGATTGAAAAAGTACCGCGATTATACGGACATCCGGGATAACGACGCCATTTTTGACATCGACCCCGGGTCAGGGTTCAACCAGGGCGATACTGATACGCTTGTTCTGTTTGCCCTTGTTCTTAAGACCGGTTACCAGCAGCTCGCCGATTTCGGCAGTGTTGGCCACATGGGTGCCGCCGCAGGGCTGGTAGTCGGTATCTTCCACGGTAACGGTGCGCACGCTGCCGTGGCCACGGGGCGGCTGCACCGACATGGTACGCACCAGTCCAGGATTCTGATCGAGCTCTTCATCGGTAATGGCGCCGATGGATACAGGAATGCCTTTTGCCACCAGCGCGTTCAACTCGGCGGTCAGTTTCTCCTTGTCGACGACCTCGCCCTGCAGATCGAAATCGAGCCGGCTTTCGGTTTCGCCGACCGCGCCGCCGGTGGCCTGGGCGCTGATCAGCGCGCACACCAGGTGCATCGAGGTGTGCATGCGCATCAGCCGATGCCTGCGCTGCCAGTCGATTTCCATGGCGACCGCATCGCCGGGCCGGATCTCGCTCAAATCATCGCCTTCGAGATAATGCACGATATTGTTGCGGTCCTGGGCATAACGGGTGTCGACAACGGCATAATCCCGGCCGCTAATCGTCATGCGGCCGGTATCGCCGGGCTGACCGCCGCCGAGCGGGTAAAAAATCGTCGCCGCCAGTATGACACCGCCATCGACTACTTCGACCACTTCACTGTCGAGTGTCTTCTGGTAACTGTCTTGGTAAAATACTTTTTGCGTCATTGTCGGGGCCGCCACTCGGTCTTTGCTGGTGGCATGATTCTTACCCAGCCGGAAGCTCGAAGCAAGTCGATAAACCGTGAATTCAACCACGCCAGCCAGGCGCAAGATTATCCACATCGATGCCGACTGCTTTTACGCCGCGGTCGAGGTGCGTGACAATCCCGAGCTAAGGGGCAAGCCGATCGCGGTCGGCGGCAGCGCCACCCGCCGCGGCGTCATCGCCACCGCCAGTTACGAGGCGCGCAAGTTCGGTGTGCGTTCGGCAATGGCGAGCGCGACCGCGGTCAAGCGCTGCCCGCAGCTCATCCTGATCCCGGGTCGCATGTCGGTATACCGCGAAGCCTCGCGCCAGATGCACGAAATCTTTTCCGAGTACACCGAGCTGATCGAGCCGCTGTCGCTGGACGAAGCCTTTCTCGACGTTTCCGGATGCAGGCGCTGTCGCGGCAGCGCGACCCTGATCGCGCAGGAGATTCGACGGCGCATAAAACAGCGCATCGGCATTACCGTCTCTGCCGGCATCGCGCCGAACAAGTTTATCGCCAAGGTAGCCAGCGACCTGAACAAGCCCGACGGGCAGTACGTGGTCACGCCCGACCAGGTGGACGACTTTCTCGAGTCTTTACCGGTCAAGCGCATCTGGGGCGTGGGCAAGGTCACCGCCGAGCGACTCGAACAAAAAGGCATCAGGACCTGCGGCGACGTACGACGATACGATATCTTTCGCTTCGTTCAGCAGTTCGGCCAGTTCGGCGAGCACATCCACAAGCTCGCCCACGGCATCGACAACCGGCCGGTGGTTTCCCAATGGCGGCGTAAATCGGTCAGCGTCGAACACACCTATGACGAGGATTTACCCGATCTCGACAGCTGCCGGCAAAAACTGCCGGCGCTGCTCGAATCGCTGCAAAAGAGGCTGGACCGACTCGACGAGGATTACCGCATCCACAACTGCTTCCTCAAGATGAAGTTCTACGACTTCAACCAGACCACCATCGAGCGCCAGCAAACCGCGCCGAGTCTTGGCGACTACGCCATGCTGTGCGAGGAAGCCTGGCAACGCGGACAGGTGCCGGTGCGCCTGCTAGGCATCGGCGCGCGCCTGATCGACCTGACCGACAACAGCGGGCAGATGGATTTGTTCGACAACTGACCGTTCAGAGGCGAAATGCTACCGCTCATACCGGCAAATAAAATTATTTACTCTTGTTTTTATTTATCAGCAAGTTATGCTCAGTTTTGAATGCAGGTTAATAGATAGTTTCGCTAACTTATCTGATTTAGGGCTAGGTATCTCATGAGCAAAAAAGCAAGGGCTCCCAAGTTTGAATCGCTGATTTCGTCACCATGGGGCATATCACCGGATAACTCCTATTACGGCGACCCCCGCTACGTCGACAAGGAGCAGCACGGACTCGAGCATATCGAACGCGACAAGAGCGACGAGGAAGGCATCGAGCAGGTCGTGATCCTGGGCTACAACTAACGTTTTTCCAGACTGAATCAACAGGGCTTCAATGCCCTGTCGCGGCTTCGCAGCGAAGCCCCATGTTTTATTCTCCCTCGCCCGCAGCATAACGGTGAAGCGGCTTCATTTAAAAAATGACTAGCGACATCCTGCTTGTCGCGATAGCGGCCGGCACCTCGACCCTGACCGCGATTACCGGCATCGGCGGCGGTATGATGCTGATCGCAATCATGCCGGGGTTCCTGCCGGCGGCGGCGATCGTGCCCGTGCACGCGGCGGTGCAGCTGTTCTCCAATTCGAGCCGCGCCTTTTTCGGCTGGCGCTTCATCCGCTGGGAATTCGTGCTCGGCTTCGTCGGCGGCGCGATTGCGGGCGGCGCGATCGCCGCCGGCATCACCCGCGAAATCGACCTGCAGTACAGCCCGTTGTTTATCGCCGCCTACATTCTCTACAGCATCTGGGGACCAGGGCTTAAACTAAACATCCCCAGCGCCGGCGAGTTCGTCGTCATCGGCGCGGCTCAAACCGGCCTCAGCATGATCGTCGGCGCCACCGGCCCGCTCGGCCAGGCGGCCCTGGTAAGGCGCGGATTGCAGCGCGACGCGCTGGTGGTTAGCGCGGCGCTGATGATGACTTTCACCCACATGATCAAAATCGTCCTGTTTGCCCTGCTCGGATTTTCGTTCGCGGCCTACTGGAAACTGATTGCCGGCATGTCGGCGGCGGTGGTAGCCGGCGCCTGGCTGGGCACCCATATCCGTTACAGAATCCCCGAAGTCCTGTTCAAAAAAGCCCTGCGCTGGCTGCTAACCTTGCTGGCGCTGCGCATGATTTACATTACGCTGGCCTGATCCCCGGCGCGCACCGAATCGAGAACCCCGGGTCCGAGGCTAACGCAAACCCTGCTCCAGCAACGCCAGCATGCGGTCTTCGACCCAGCTGCGGGCGGAGAGATTTTCGATAAAGCCGCAATGCCCGCCGTAGCGGCTGGTCTCGATGCGCAACGATTCGAGCGGATCGATTCGCGACAAATCGTCTACCGGAATGATCGGGTCGTCTTCGGCGGCAATGATGGTCGCCGGTACCGCCAGCGAGCCGAGCCGACCGCCGACCAGCGCGTAGGCGGCGAAGTAATCTTCGATTTCGCGGTATATCGTGTGCTGCGGAATAAACATCCGGTTGAGGTCGTCGAGTGATCTTGCCGCCGCCAATTGCTCGCCGTAGCCGTAGTCGGGAAAGCATTCGAGTTTACGCCGCAAGGATTGATGCCATTTCCTGAAAAAATAACGTTCGTAGGCGAAGAAGCCGTTATTGAGCGCGTCCATGACCCGCGCCGGATCGGTTGGCGGACAGATTGCGACCACCGCGCCGAGCCCGAGATCGGCTCCGCTGTCGGCGGCAATGCGCAGCGCAAAACTGGCGCCCAGCGAATAGCCGCCGAGAAATACATGCTCGTAGTCACGGCTGTCGACAAATCCCTGCAGGGCACTGGCCACTTCGGGCGAGCGCGTCGAGTTGAACAACTCGCGGTTGAGATGACAGGATCCGCCATGGTCGCGCAGATTGATGCGCAACACGTCGAAGCCCCGCGCCAGCAAATGCGCGCTCGTGGTAACGATGTAAGAGGAACGGCTAGAACCCTCCCAACCGTGTAATAGCGCAACCAGGGCCGAGCGCGGCGACACTGCACGGTCGAGCTCGGCCAGCAGGCGGGTGCCGTCGCTCGCCTGCAGAATCAGTTGCTCGGTGTTCAGTCGGCGCAGTATCCTGGCGGCGCGAATGCGGCGCGGTCCCTGGCTGTTGAGCACCGTCTGAATGTGAGCGTTGCGCAAATGACGCGGCGGTTTGAATAAATCTGAAGCTTCCAAGTTAACTGCTGTCTCCCGGGACGAGGCTGGCGCAAACTTTAGTGTCACTACTACCTCGTCGTCAATCCAGGCTGTATAGTAATCTTCTTTTGGATTGCCGCCATGAGCCCGAAACCCCAGTCCTACAAGCCGATTCCCGGTGACGAGCTGCCGCGCTTCGCCGGTATCGCCACTTTCATGAGGCTGCCCTACGTGCCGCCCGAAGATGCCGACGAGGTCGATATCGGCCTGATCGGAATTCCATGGGACGGCGGCACCACCAACCGCGCCGGCGCGCGCCACGGCCCGCGCCAGATTCGCGACCTGTCGACGATGGCGCGCAACGCCCACCACGCCACCGGAATCATGCCGTTCGAGCTGTGCAACTGCGCCGATCTCGGCGACAGCCCCGTCAACCCGGTCGATATCGAGGATACGCTTGGCCGCGTGACGCGATTCTACAACGACGTCGTCGACCAGGGCATCGTACCGCTAACCGCCGGCGGCGATCACCTGGTGACGCTGCCGATCATGCGCGCGCTGGGCCGCGATGCTCCGCTCGGCATGGTTCACTTCGATGCGCATACCGACACCCTCGACCGCTATTTCGGCGAATCGAAGTTTACCCACGGCACGCCGTTCCGGCGCGCCATCGAGGAAGGTTTGCTGGACCCGAAGCGCACCGTGCAAATCGGCATTCGCGGCGCGCTTTACAGCGATCGCGACAAGGACTGGGGACTCGAACAGGGTATCCGCGTAATCGAAATCGAGGAATACAACGACCTTGGCGTCGACGCGGTCATCGCCGAGGCACGGCGCGTGGTCGGCGACGGTAAAACCTATATCAGTTTCGACGTCGACGCGCTCGACCCGGTTTACGCGCCCGGCACCGGCACCCCGGAGATCGGCGGCATTACTACCTATGACGCGCAAAAGATGATTCGCGGCCTGCGCGGGCTCGATCTTATCGGCGGCGACGTGGTCGAAGTCTCGCCGCCATTCGACATGTCGGGCAACACCGCGCTGGTGGCGGTAACGATGATGTTCGAGATCCTGTGCCTGCTGGCGGAAACTATCGATCAGCGGCGTGCGTCGTAAGGCGGCGTAATCCGGAGCTCGGCGCCAGGACGACGCCGGCCCGTCGGCAGCCGATACGTTTATGCGTTGATCACCGGGTAGAGCGTCGCCAGCAACAGCGCCGCCATCGTGTAATTGAACAGGCGCAGACGCTCACCGCGCGCGAGGAAGTGCCGTAGCTTGCTGCCCATTACCACCCAGATGAAAATCGACGGCAGGTTGACGATTCCGAAGATACAGGCAATCAGCACCACCGCGGCAAGACTTCGCGAAGGCGCGTAAACCGTAACCGCGGTCAGCGCCATCGCCCAGGCCTTGGGATTGACCCATTGAAACAACGCGGCCTGCAACCAGGTCAGGGGTCTCGCATTTGCCGTCGAAGATATCGTAGCGGAAGTCGCTATCCTCCATGCCAGGTAACCGAGATAGGCGATGCTGAGCCAGCGCAGAATTTCGTAACTGAGCGGGTAAAGCTCAAAAACCTGCACCAGCCCGATACCGACGACAATTACCATCAACACGAAGCCGAAACCGATACCGAGGAAATGCGGCATCGTGCGCCAGACGCCGAAGTTGGCGCCGGAAGCCATCAACATCAGGTTATTGGGGCCTGGCGTCACCGACCCGACAAAGGCGAAGGTCAGCATGGCCGTGACAATTTCGAGTTGCATTGCAGATACCTCCCAAAGTCATTGCTGCGTGAGTTTCGATCCAGGCCCGGCAACAACTCGACTGCAAATTCGATATTTTCCGCTGTTGCGACGGTCATAGTCGGTTTATTCATGCGATCAATGATACAGCGGCATAGGCGAATTATTGTTGCAAAAAATGCTTCATCCGATCATTATTCGCAATATATGGTTAATTTAGATCGATTTAACAGCAGTATATTGCAAGAGCTTCAGCGCGATGGCCGCATCAGCAATATCGAGCTCGCCGAGCGCATCGGCCTGTCGCCATCGGCCTGCCTGCGGCGGGTGCAGGAGCTGGAAAAGTCCGGCGTCATTAGCGGCTACCGCGCGGTTATCAACTGCGAGGCGCTGGGCGTGGGCCTGGTCGCCTATATAGCGATCGGGCTTTCAGACCACAGCCTGCCGTCACAGCAGAGCTTCGAAAAAGCGATGCGCGATTGCCCGGCGGTGCGCGAATGCCACAACGTCACCGGGCTGGTCGAGTACCTACTGCGAGTCGAGGTCGCCGATATCGCCGCCTACAAGTCATTTCACGCCGACGTGCTCGGGTCGCTGCCGCAGGTCAACTCGATCACCACTTACATGGTGCTGGATTCACCCAAGAACGAGCGAGGCTGACGATATGCCGAACCTGCCCGAAACGATGAAAGCCGTGGTGCTCACCGGCCACGGCGGCCTCGACAAGCTGCAGTACCGCGACTGCCCGCTGCCGCTACCTGCCGCCGCCGAAGTACTGATCGAAGTGCACGCCTGCGGCATGAACAACACCGACGTCTGGGTGCGCCAGGGCGCCTACGGCACCGATGACGATCCGCAGGCAGTCGCCTCCTGGCGGCGCGGCAAACCGACGCTCGAGTTTCCCAGAATCCAGGGCGCCGACACGGTCGGCAAAATAGTCGCGGTCGGCGGCGATGTCGATAGCGGTCGTATCGGCGAGCGCGTGATGGTCGATTTCAGTATTTACAACACCGAGGGCGACAGTCTCGCCGATATCGACTACATCGGCCACGGCGCCGATGGCGGTTACGCCGAGTATTGCAAGGTGCCGGCGGCGAACGCGCACGCGGTCGACAGCGACATGTCCGATGCCGAGCTGGCGACCTTTTGTTGCGCTTATCTCACCGGCGAGCACATGCTCGACCGTGCGCGAGTCGGCGCCGGCGAACGGGTTTTAATTTCCGGCGCCGCAGGCGGTGTCGGCGGCGGCCTGATCCAGCTGTGCCGTGCGCGCGGCGCGATTCCCTACGCGATCACCAGCAGCGGCAAGGCCGATGCGGTCAAGGCGCTGGGAGCGGAAGGGGTTGCGCTGCGCGACCACGGAGACTGGGTAGATCAGGTCAGAGCCCAGTTACGCGGGGAGCCGCTCGACGTGGTCGCCGATGTCGTCGCCGGGCCGTTGTTCAAGGACCTGATCAACCTGCTGCGCCCCGAGGGCAGGTATACCACCGCCGGCGCCTTTGCCGGGCCACTGGTCGAACTCGACCTGCGCACGCTGTACCTGAAACACCTCGAAATTCACGGTTCTTCGCAGGGCACGCGCCAGGCCTTCGACCGCCTGCTTCGATATATCGAGGATGGCAAGCTGACGGCAAACCTGTTCGCGACCTACCCGTTAAGCGAGTTTCAGCGCGCGCAAACCGATTTCATGTCCAAGGGATATGTCGGCAAACTGGTAGTCATGCCGGACCGCTTCTACCAGCCTGTCCGATGAGCCGAGGCCGATAATTCCGGGTCAGGCTTTTGCGCGGTTGGCGAGCGCAAGCATCGCATGCAGCAGCACGTTGCAGCCGGCCTCGAGATCGGCCGGCTCGGCGCTTTCCTGCTCGTTGTGGCTGAGACCGCCGGCGCAGGGGACGAAAATCATCGAGGTCGGCGCCACCAGGCAGACCTGGCAGGCGTCGTGACCGGCGCCGGAGACAATTTGCTGATGACTGTAGCCCAATGCCCTGGTCGCGCCTTCGACCGCCGCGATACAGTCCGGATCGAACTTGACCGGCGGTTTCTCCCAGATTTCATCGAGATCGCATTCAACCTGGTTTTTGTCGGCGCAATCGATGATGCAGGTACGCAGTTCACGCGCCATCTCGGCCAGCGCTGCTTCGTCCGGGTTGCGAATATCGATGGTCAGGAAGACCTCGCCCGGGATCGTATTTCGAGAGTTCGGGTGCACCGACATTTCCCCGACCGTGGCAACCGCCCGCGGCGCGAAATCCATGGCCAGGGTCTGCACCATGGAAATGATTTCCGCGGCCGCAACCAGCGCGTCGCGCCGGCCCGGCATCGGCGTCGATCCGGCATGCGAATCCTGGCCCTTCAGGCGCAGGTCGTACCAGCGCTGCCCCTGGCCGCCGACAACG
The DNA here is from genome assembly GCA_937980285.1 of uncultured Gammaproteobacteria bacterium. GTDB lineage: Bacteria > Pseudomonadota > Gammaproteobacteria. Next base: position 15,819 of record CALJQI010000064.1, read on the forward strand.
ACGCCGACCTGGTTTTGCTGCGCCTCGAGAATCGGCCCCTGTTCGATATGCGCCTCCAGCAGGGCGCCAATCGGATGCTGGCCGCAGACGGCCTCGCCCAGGTAGCCGATTCGTTTCAGCTCGTCGCCGATGGTATTGCCGTCGCTGTCGCTGCGCGACCAGGCGTAGTCTTTTTCGAACAGGCCCGCGTAGACGCCAGAAGCAATCATCGCCGGCGCGAAGCGCGAGCCTTCCTCGTTGGTCCAGACGACGACCTCGAGCGGCGCCTCGGTGGTGACGTCGTTGTCGTGCAGGCTGCGCAGGACTTCCAGTCCCGCGAGTACGCCGTAGATGCCGTCGAACTTGCCGCCGTGCGGTTGCGTATCCAGGTGGCTGCCGGCGACGATGGGCGCGAGATCGTTAATGCGTCCGTCGCGGCGGGCGAAGATATTACCCATGTCGTCGATTTCGATACTGCAGCCGATATCCCTGCACCAGCCGATAAACAGGTCACGGCCTTCGCGGTCTTCATCGGTCAGCGCCAGCCGGCAGGAACCGCCGTGCTGGCCGGGCCCGATTTCGGCAATCGCCATGATGCTGTCCCACAGCCGCTGCCCGTTGACTCGCAGTTGCGCTTGTTGGTCCATCTCCGTACCTCCGCCCAATCACTTTCGAATGCTGGCGCTAGTGTACACCGCCCCCGGGTGCAGGCATCAATTTTCAGCGCAGTATCACGTCAGGGCCCGGCGCATGCATATTCTGATTGAGTCTGACGTTATCCGCTATCGGAGAAATCTTGCGCCGTGCGATACCACCACGCCCACGGGCCCTAACTGGCGGCTTCGCCCTGCCAGCCGGTGCCCTTGCCGATAACGTTTTCCAGCATTTCGATTTCACGCGCGAGCTCGCGCGCGAGATTGATCATGAACACGCCAAACTCGGCCGGATACTCGACGTGCAGGTTATAAAACTGGCTGCTGCTGATATTCAGTATCAGGCTGTCCTCGTCGGCCACATCGGTACCGTCGCGCACGATCAGGCCAATCATTTCATCGAAGCCCAGTTGCTCACCGCGGCGAAAATGCCGGGTCAGGACATCGTGGCCTTCGAAACGCTTGTAATAGGCGAGCGTACCCTGCAACACGACCTGAAAGTTCGACGCCTCTTCATCGAAATGGGCGATGTACTCACCCTTGTCGAGCTGCTCGATTCTGCCATGCTGCAACAAATCGACGATTACCGTTTCCGATAGCGCACCAAAGGTAGAGAGATCCTGCAGATAGGGAATTCCCAGCCTGTCGATAACTTCGGCTGCTTCAAGTACTTTCATATCAGGCGTCTACTCGGTTCAAGGCCTCGAAAATCGCAAACATACACTTTACCCGTGTATTAAAACACCCTGTCAGATCACAGGAGTTCACGATCTTGACCGGCAACGATCACGACACCAGGCGAAACTCCGCGAAAAGCAGGCTACTACTTTAAATCAACACACCTGTGCTGGATTTGACTCCTGTCAACAAGATAGTTCCCCATCGGCGATAGCATTGACACAGTTTCGACAAGCGTGACATGGAGGCAGCGATGCGAGTGAGCGAATACTGTAATCGTGAAGTAGTAGTACTCGAGCAGGATGAGTCGGTTACCGAGGCGGCTCGAATCATGCGTGAGTATCACGTTGGCGACGTGGTCGTGGTCAGGACGCAACAGGGTAAAAATTTCCCGGTCGGCATTCTTACCGATCGGGATATCGCGCTGGAAATCGTCGCCAAATCCGCCGACCCGCAGAATGTGTCGGCGCGCGATGCGATGAGCTATGAACTGGTGACCGTCAATGAAGACGACGATCTCATGCACGCCATCGAAATCATGCGCGACAAGGGCATACGCCGGCTACCGGTGATCGATCTGGACGAGGCCCTGGTCGGCATACTGACGATCGACGACGTGCTCGACCTGTTGAGCGAAGTCTTCGTCGATATCGTGCACCTGTTTGACCGGCAGCGCAGGCGCGAAGCCAGGACGCGCCCCTAGAAAACCAGGGCGAAAAACACTGGCCGTCGGAAAGCGTGCAAATGTTGCGCAGAATCGCCCGCAGCGTATTGCTATTGCTGCTGGCGGCATGGCTGCCGGCGGCGGCAAGCGAATTGGCCTGCCCGTCGATGGACGTATACCTGCGCGACGGTTGCCCACACTGCGCCGACGCCAAAGCTTATTTACAACAACTGCAACAGCGCCACCCCGATCTGAGCATACGCTACCATGAAGTAGGATCAGATCCGCAGGCGCTTCGGGAATTGCTGCGACTGAGCCAGCAATACGGGATCGAGCAAGCAGGCGTACCCTCATTTCTGATCTGCGAGGCATTTTACGCAGGCTTTGCCATGGCAGCGGGCAGCGACGAATGGATAGAAAACCAGCTCCTTGATCCTGACGCTAACCGGCAGCCCTATCAGGTCAGAACGCCACTCGGAGAGTTTTCTGTCGATGACATAGGCCTGCCCGCCTTTACCCTGGCGCTGGGCCTGATCGACGGATTCAATCCCTGCGCCATGTGGATCCTGCTGTTCCTGTTATCCATCCTGGTTAATATCCGCAGTCGGCGGCGTATCATTCTCATTGCCGGGACCTTCGTCGTGGTCAGCGGCATGGTTTATTTTGCCTTCATGGCAGCCTGGCTGAACCTGTTCCTGCTGATAGGGTTCACGCGCTGGCTACAGATCGTGATCGGCGTGCTGGCTCTGTTGATTGGCGCGGTGCATATAAAAGACTTTGTTGCCTTCGGCCAGGGCGTGTCGCTCAGTATCAGCGACTCGGTAAAGCCGACGCTTTACGCGCGAGTGCGCAACATCATGCATGCAAGATCGATCTGGGCCGCGTTGATCGCGGTTACGATTGTCGCCATCATGGTCAACATGATCGAGTTGCTGTGCACCGCCGGCCTGCCGGCGATCTACACCCAGCTGCTTAGTCTGAGGCCTATGACGACGGCGCAGTACTATGGATATCTCGTGTTGTACAACCTCGCCTACATATTCGACGATGCGCTGATGGTGACGATTACGGTTTTCACAATGAACCGGCTCAAACTGCAGGAAAAGCAGGGCCGCTGGTTAAAACTGATCAGCGGGCTGGTTATATTCACGCTTGGATTGATTTTGCTCACGGCACCCGGAATGCTGTTATGACAATATATATCAAGATCGGGGCGCCACGGTTACTTGCGATAGATAACAACAGCATCTTTGCGTTTTTCAACAGGGGCCGTTTTATCTAGTTTCCGTGGTCGCTTTACACTAACGTAAATACAGCAGGGAAATACCCAGGCTTATCGGTGGAATATAGTTTTTTCGATTTTCTGTCCTTGCTCGGTTCTCTGGGGCTGTTCCTCTATGGCATGAAAGTCATGAGCGATGCGTTGATGGAACTGGCCGGCGATCGCATGCGCAACATCCTGGCGACGGCGACCTCGAACCGACTGTTCGCCGTACTCACAGGGTTCTTCATCACCGCGGTGATCCAGTCTTCTTCCGCGACCACCCTGATGGTGGTCAGCTTTGCCAACGCTTCGCTGCTGTCGCTAACCGAATCGATCGGCGTCATCATGGGCGCCAACATCGGCACCACGGTGACGGCATGGCTGATCTCGCTGCTCGGATTCAAGGTCAACATGGCCGCCATCTCGATTCCGCTGGTAGGCCTCGGTTTTCTACTCAGCTTCAGCAAGAATAGAAACCTGCGCCACTGGGGTTTCTTTATCGTCGGTTTCGCGCTTCTGTTTGTCGGTCTGCAGTATCTGAAGGATTCGGTCCCGGATCTGAAATCCAGCCCCGAAGCGCTCGCCTTTCTGGGCGAATACACCAGCCAGGGTTACCTGTCGATT
>CALJQI010000065.1 GCA_937980285.1 uncultured Gammaproteobacteria bacterium
CGACAGCACCCTTTTTTCACTCGCTACCGGAGTTCAGCATCAGGTAGAGCGAATGCGCGTGTTCGGCCGCCTGGGCGCCGAGCGGCGTCAGGTAACCGCCATCGACCTGGGTGATAAAACCGCCTTCGTACAGTTGCTTCGCGGCAGCGATTACCGCGGCATCGGCATTTTTGTGAATCTTGATACCCTCCAGTCCGGAGGGCGATTCGAACAACATCAGTACATCCAGTTCGGCCAGATTCTGGGGCGTATATGACATTCGGATTCCCGTATTATCCCGCTACTCGTTGCGCATGAACCGCGCAATAGTCGCAAGCGTATCACTTTTAACCGACAGCCGGGCTAAAATTCAGGGTGGCTAAAAATCTCTACGCGCTTCACTTTCGCGACAAAATCAGTACCCTTGCGGCCTGCAAGCCAATCTTCGCATCGCAGGGGTCACTAGCTGAACGCCGGCGCGATGCCCCTGAACCGGAAAGCAACGCATGAAATACCTGTTCCGCCTGATTCGCTGGCCGCTGGGCCAGATCGTCATTTTCGTCGACTGGGTGACGCGCCCCAAGGTTCCGGCCATCTCGCCGCAAAAGCAGGCCGAGCTCGACGCGACCACGTCAAGCATGCAACTCTACCAGTTCCAAATGTGTCCATTCTGCGTCAAAACGCGCCGCGCCATTCGCCGCCTGGGCCTCAATATCGAAACCCGGGACGCCCGCAACGATCCGCAATGGAGCAACGAACTGGTCAACCAGGGGGGTAGATACCAGGTACCCTGCCTGCGCGTGGTAAAAGAGGATGGCTCGATCGACTGGATATACGAATCGAACGACATTATCGGCTTTCTCGACCGGCGCTTCGGCAGCTGATCGATATAATCGATATCCCGCTAAAAAAATTTGAAGACGATTCAGCGGCGGCCTGGGGTAAGCTGACGGGACCGAGGACTCAACAGCAAACGATGTGACCACCGGCCCCCGCGAAATCAGCGTGCCTTACCGACCGATCCCGCTCGGCATTCCCGAGGGCATGAAAGCCAACGAGTTTTTCAACAGCACGGAAAACTTAAACGACCTGGTGCACAACAACGGCCTGCTGCAAAACCCGGAAAACCTGCTGCTCTACCGCAAGGCGATCGGCCACTCGAACCTGTTCGACGCGTCAATCATTTATAACACCTCGAAGCTGATACTCGACCCGCTCGGCCGACCCGTGCGCCGCTGCCAGGTACCAACCCCGGTGATCAACGTCTGGAACCGCATGAACCAGGTGTTGATCGGCTACATGCAGCAAACCTTCGACGACCCGCAACGGTATTTGCTGATGTGCGGGGAGGCCAGCCTCGACGCCACCTGGCCGCTGACCTCCCCCGGGGTGCCCAGTATTCGCATGCTGCACAATCATTTCATCGTTTTCGAGCAGGCCAGGCTCGAGGCCGCCGAGATGGCCGACGCCAACAACCCGAACCTGACCGACGGCGGCCAGCACAGCCTGTTCGAAAGCACCATGCACGACGTCTACCACGAGTTTTTCGATTCGCTCGATCTGCAATTGCTCAATCCCTTCGTCGGCGAGGCGTCGCAACTGGCGTTGACCGGTTACCCTCAGGGACTGCCCTGCTGGAAAATCTGCGGCGGCATGGCGGCAATCGACACGGTTCAGTTCTGGCGCGAGTACGACATCATCCTCAAGGGCTTCATTGACTTTTACCGCACCTTCTTCAGCCAGGTATCGACGCGCAACGCTGCGATTCCGGATAACGCCTTTTTTCCCGAGCAGATCAGCGACAAGTTGCTGTACAACAACCAGTTTCTCGGCGCCGCCAAGGTCGTGCGCGACAAGTGCATCGTCGATGCGCGCTACGCCAACCTGATTCGCTGGCAACCCGCGTTCAAGCAACTGATTTATCGCAACCAGGAAGGCGACTGGTTCGTCACTATCAGCCAGAACTCGATCGGCAACGCGATTACCGAGCTGCTCGGCGTGGTCGTCAACCGCGTGCCCGACGCGAGCGCCTACGAAGCGGCCGAAGCCGAACTGATCGAACACCTGCTGCGCGTCAGGCAACGGCTGATCGAGGCCGACCTCGGCGAAGCCATCGCAACGCCGCACTGGCCGGGCGAGCAGGTGGCGTAAGCAAACCGCAGCCTGCTACCTTGGCCGGCGTCCTCTTGCGCGGACTCCGGGATGCAGTCAGATTTCAGATGCGACACCCTTGGACAGCGCCGCGACCTTGCCATCCTAAAACTGTTGAAGAAGTGAAAAGCGGGTGTTTATACTTCTTTAACCGGCTGAACGCGTTGGCAAGCTGAACCGACGTTTTCGCCCGAACAACGAAAAGCAGACACGAAAACACTTTGGCGGCGATCACCAGCCGCCGCCCGGAGAACAGGCATGGCACAATTTCCAGATAAGGCAAACGTCGTAATCATCGGCCTCGGCGGCATCGTCGGTGCCTCGGTTATGCACCACCTGGTCGAACGCGATTGGGAAGATATCGTCGGCATCGACATGACATCGGTTCCGACCGATTGCGGCTCGACCTCGCACGCCTCCGATTTCTGCTACGCCACCGACCATAGCAAGTTCACCTGTTACACCACGCATTACAGCATCGAGTTTTTCGACAAGCTGGGGCATTACTCGCGCGTGGGCGGCCTCGAGGTCGCCCGCGTCGGCGACGACGACCGCATGATGGAGCTCAAGCGCAAGGTCGCCTCGGGCAAGGCTTTCGGCACCAA
>CALJQI010000066.1 GCA_937980285.1 uncultured Gammaproteobacteria bacterium
CTGGCAACGCAAACCCAAAACCTCGAAGGCCGAATCGAGGAATTGACGCAGCAACAGGGTCAGAGCCGGGCCGAGCTGGAATCGCTCGAGCAACAGTTGAGCCAGGAGGCGGCGGAAAAGGAATCGCTGCGGCAGTCTAGCACGGCGCAACTGGCGAGCCTGGAGGACAAGTATCGAAGCCTGCAGGGCGACTATGAAAAGAAGCTCGGCGAACTCGAATCGCTGGAAGGGCAGAGCAGGGCGGAACTGGCCGCGCTGGCGGATCAATTGAGCCAGCAGGCGGCGGAGAAGGAGGCGATGAAAAACGCCACCGCGGAAGAACTGGCGGCGATGGAAAACAAGTACCAGGGCCTGCAGGGCGAATACGATCAGAAATTGTCGGAACTCGATAATCTCGAGGGCCAGAGCGCGGCTGAACGCGGCAAGCTGGAGAAACAGCTGGCCGAGGAAGCCGCAGAAAAGGCCGCGCTCAGGGACGCCAGCGCGCAACAACTGGCGGGGCTGGAGAACAAGTTCAAGGATTTGAAGGGCGACTACGAAGACAAGCTGGGTGAGCTTGCCTCGCTGCGCGAAGGTATCGCTGCCGGCGAAAAGGAAAAGGAGGGCCTGAAGAAGGAATTCGAGGGAAAACTCGAGGAACTCGGCGACAAGTACGAAGCCCTCAAGGATGACTACGAAGGCAACCTGGGCAAGGTTGCCCAGCTCGAATCGGAGCTTGCCGGCGCGCAGGGCCAGCTGGCCGAGACAGCCGACGAACTCGGCAAGGCCGAATCAGAACTCGCGGCCGCCACCGAGGATCTCGGCAAGGCCCAGTCCGCACTTGCCGCCACCGCCGATGACCTGGGCAAAGCCCAATCCGAACTGGCGGCCAAGGCGGAAGATCTGGGCAAGGCCGAATCCGAACTGGCGGCCAAGGCGGAAGACCTGGGCAGGGCCGAGTCCGAACTTGCGGCCACGTCGGATGAACTGCAAAAGGCGCTCGAGCTGGCCAAGGACCGCCAGGGCGTCGCGCAGCGCATCAAGGAGGGATTCGAGCAGGCCGGGATCAAGGCCGATGTCGACAGCGGCACCGGTGACGTCATTCTCGACTTCGGCAAGGAGTATTTCAATACCGACAGCGCGAAACTGAAGCCCGGCATGGAAAGAATCATTCGCGACGCGATGCCGGTATACGCGGAGAGCCTGTTCGGCAGCGAAATCGTCAGCGGTGAGATTTCGGCGGTTGAAATCATCGGATTCGCATCGCCGACTTTTGGCGGAAAACCGGTCAATCCGACCTCGTTATCGGCGAATAACCGCAGGGCGGTCAACTACAATCTCGATCTCAGTTACGAACGCGCCCGATCGATCTTCAAATATGCTTTCGATCCGAGGACGCTCGAGTTCGAGTACCAGGAAACCATGCTGCCGCTGATCAAGGTTACCGGCCGCAGCTTTTTCACCGAAGAGGTCAACCTGGAAGATACCGGTAACCTGTCGCGGGATGAGTTTTGCAAACTCTATGATTGTTTTGGCTCGCAGCGAGTCATCATCAAGTTCGACCTGAAGGAAAAAGAGAGTAGCTAATGAATGCAGCCATCGTCGACATGATCAACCTGGTGGTGGCCTACGCCACCGATTATCTAATGCCGCTGTTACTGATCGGATTCGTGCTCGCGGTGATCATGCGCCTGTTGATCACGGTGACCATCCATCGGCAAAAGAAATTCATCAAGGAATTCTGCAAACGCGTGCACCAGGACATTGCAGCCAATCCGGAACCGCATGGCTCCTTTTTCAATCATGTCAAACGCGCTTTAACCCGTACCTACTTCGAAACCTTCGAGCTGCGCCAGCGTTACAAGCGCCGCAACGAAGATCACATCATGACCGTCGGTGATCGCGTATTCCTGATCCAGGACGGCATCATCCGCCTGATCGACGATTACCTGCAGCACATCCGTTACTTGAAAAAGAACAGCGGCCACCAGCCCGACTTTCACGAGATTTCCAACAGCGTGTTCGCTTCCAACCCGATCTTCAACCGCGTGTTAGGCATATTTTCGATGAGCCGCACCAACGACGTGCTCACTATCCTGCCGAGTATCTTCATCGTCGGCGGCATATTCGGCACCTTCCTCGGCATCATGAAGGCCTTGCCGGAGTTGACCGCGATGGATATCACCAACGCCGAGGCCAGCAAGGTGGTCATCGATAATTTCCTGATCAAGATTTCCTTCGCGCTGAGTACGTCGATTCTCGGTATCGTGCTGTCGATAATCATGAGCTTCATGAATACGCTGCTGTCGCCGACCAACACCTATGTCGAAATTGTCGACGCCTTCAATTCGGCTTCCGAAATCCTGTGGAACAAGTCGGAAAACAACGAGGTCGACAAGCGCGATAGCAGCATTAGCGACCGTGAATCTGAGGCGGTCGACGCCTTCGACCTGGCAATTGCCGCGGTCTACGCCAGAAGGGCCTGACCAGATTCCTTAAGGAGTCATCCCCACGCAAGTGGGGATCTTAAGAAGGCTGGAAAGCGCTTGTTGTAAGATCCCCGCTTGCCGGGGGAAGACAGCATAATGTTCCTGGATGCTGTCCCCGAAACCTAGTCGCCGTCGAGGATCAGTAGCGTACATTTCGCATTGTCACGCCGCAGCGGCTTGACCGGCGCATACTCCTCGGAGTCGACGAATGCCCTGGCCGCGTCCATATCGGGAAACTCGATGACTACCATGCGTGTCGGTGTCCACAGGTCGGTTTCGCGAACGTCCATCGCGCCGCCGCGCGCGCGGTAGCGACCGCCGTATTTTTCCGCGATCGGTTTGGCCAGTTTTTTGTACTCTTCATAGGCTTCCGGATTTTCGATGCGGGTGTCGACGATTACGAATGCGCTCATAGTGTTTTCCCTGTTCGGTTGTAGAATCTTTTCTGGAATTTGCAGTGAGTCGTTATACTGCGTTTAACCAAACCCAGGCAAGCATCAATGAGTGATTTCGAACACATCAAATTTGAAAAAAAGGGCGCAATCGCCTACATCGAGTTGAACCGTCCCGACGCCGCCAACGGGCTCGACGCGTTAATGGCGAGCGAACTCCACCAGGCGGCCAGGCTTTGTGACGGCGATGCCGAACTCAAGGCCGTGGTGCTGAGCGCTGGCGGCCGCTTCTTTTGCGCCGGCGGCGACATCAAGGAAATGCTGTCGCATGGCGATGCCGTGGGTGACGCGATCAAGTCGCTGGCGGATGACCTGCACGCGGCGATATCGCTACTGGCGCGCATGCAGGCGGCGCTGATCGTCGCGGTCAACGGCGTCGCCGCCGGCGCCGGTTTCAGCATCGCGCTGGCGGGCGATATCGTACTGGCGGCCGAATCCGCCAGTTTTACCATGGCCTATACCCGCGCCGGACTTTGCCCCGACGGCAGTTCGAGCTATTTCCTGCCGCGCCTGGTCGGCTTGCGCCGTGCCCAGGAACTGATGCTGACCAACCGTAGCCTGAGCGCGGCGGAAGCGCGTGAGCTGGGCCTGGTGACGCGGGTCGTAAGCGATGACGATTTACACGCCGAGGCCGGGCAGATCGCCGCCGAACTCGCGGCCAGCGCACGCCTGTCCACCGCTTACGTCAAGAAGCTGCTGCTGGCCAGTTCAGGTAACGACCTCGAAACCCAGATGGAGCTCGAGGGCCAGCTGGTGTCGCAATGCGCGGCCTCGCCTGACGGGCGCGAAGGTATTCAGGCCTTCGTCGAGAAACGCAAACCCGATTTCCAGTAAAGGCGGCGATGATGATTGATTTTTCCGCCGGCGCCGCCTTTATCGACGGCGAGTACTTGCCCGTCGCCGAGGCGAAGATTCCGGTACTCGACTGGGGCTTCCTGCATTCCGACGCGACCTACGATGTCGCGCACGTCTGGCGCGGCAAGTTTTTCCGCGTCGACGAATACCTCGACCGTTTTCAAACCAGCATGGAAAGGCTGCGCATGTCGATCCCCTATGATCGTGAGCAGATACGTTCGATCATGTTCGAACTGGTCAGAAAGAGCGGGCTGCGCAACGCCTACGTCGAAATCGTCTGTACCCGCGGCATGCCGGCGCCGGGATCGCGCGACCCGCGCAGTTGCGAGAATCGCTTTCTGGCTTTCGCCATCCCCTTCGTCTGGATCGCCAACGACGACATGCGTGCCCGCGGGCTCGATCTGATGATCAG
>CALJQI010000067.1 GCA_937980285.1 uncultured Gammaproteobacteria bacterium
TCGGCCTGAAACAGTCGCGATAGTCGGGTTACCAGTGCCATGTTGTGTGCTCCTGTGTTGCTGAAAGATGCAGTAATTCTGGGTCAGGAACGGCGGCTAAAACAGGCAGGGTTTGGTAAAACCTGGTGGCACGGGTTTACAAAAAATTTACATTGCCAGCGGGTTGCGATGCTAGGATTGTTGGATATTTATAGAGGATTGACAGTGATGGCGCAAAAACCGCGCATACTGGTGGTTGAAGACGAGGCAGCGATTCGCAGTGGGCTGGTGGATGTATTCGTCTACCATGGTTACGAGGTGGAAACCGCCGAAAATGGTGACGATGGCCTGCGCCTGGCGCTGAGTGGAAAGTTCGATTTGATTCTGCTCGATGTCATGTTGCCCGGCATCGACGGTTTCGAGATTTGCAACCGTATTCGCCAGCAGGATCGACAGCAGCCGGTAATCATGCTGACTGCCAAATCGAGTGACGAAGATATCGTGCAGGGGCTGACACTTGGCGCCGACGATTATGTCGCCAAACCCTTTTCGGTCACGCAACTGGTGTTGCGGGTGCAGGCAGTACTGCGCCGGGCAGGGGTCGGCGAAGAGTCGCCGCGCGAAATCAGGCTGGTGAATGGTTTGTTGATCGATAGCGCGAATCTGTGTGCCGGGGATACCGTTTTCACCCGTCGCGAAATGGACCTGTGGCAGTATCTTTGCCAGCAGCCCGATCGTCCGGTGGCCCGCGAAGAATTACTCGCTCGCGTCTGGGGATATGCCAATCATATGGAGATCGAGACCCGCACGGTAGATATTCACATTGCCAAGCTGCGCCGCAAAATCGAAACCGATCCCGCCAACCCCGAAGCTATCGTCACCGTGCGCGGCGCCGGCTACCGTCTGATGCTTGCCGAGCAATGAACCAACGCCGCCTTACCCTGTTGCTGGTGCTGTTTTTCGTGGCACTGGCGTTACCGACTTCGATCCTCGTCTACCAGGCTTACGGCCAGTTGAAATGGGAGGCTTTTTACCAGCACCAGCAGCTTGCGCGCGAGTTGACGCTGCGTATTGATGGCGGCTTCCGGGATTTGATCGAGCGCGAGGAGAATCGCCCTATCAGCGATTACGAGTTTCTCAATGTTGCCGGTACCGAGGGGGCGGCTTTCCTGCAACGCTCACCGCTTTCCGAATTTCCGCAGCAAGTGGAGGTTCCCGGCCTGCTCGGTTATTTCCAGGTAGACGCCGTGGGTCAGTTACGTACCCCGATCGTGCCCGAGGCCAACGCCGCGAGCTATGGTATTTCGTCATCCGAATTGCAGCAACGCGAGCAACAGGCGGGTCGGATTCGGGGTATTCTCGATCAGAATCGCCTGGTCGGGAAAAGCGACCTCGCGCGAACTCCGGCGGTGGTGGGTGGAATCGTTGCTGAAGAAGAAATGGCGCAGCCGCGCGCCGACAGTCCATCTCTCAGCATGGAGTTTATGGAGGCCTTGCCGAGTATTGCCTCGGATGATGCCGATCGCCAGGGCCAGGCTGGGTTTGACGAGTTGACCACGCGTAAGCTGAATGTGCCAGTAGAAAGCCGTGCACCTGTCGACCAGGTTAAGGATCTGAAGCTTGAAGACAGTTACGAGGTGGCGGCGGCCGCCGCACCCGAAGCGCAGCGACTGGAAGCAAAAAAGCAGACCGCCGCCAAGCGCTCGCGCAAGGAAAAGGTGAACCTGCCGGAGACTTTGGCGCAACAGGTACAAAGCCTCGAAAAGAGTTTCGCCGAGGCTGATGAACAGGTCGAATCCGAGGCAGTATTAAATCAGCAGGCGATTCGTATCCAGACCTTCGAGAGCGAAGTCGAACCGATGGAATTTGCACTTCTCGATAGTGGCCATTTCGTGTTGTTCCGGCGGGTCTGGCATCGGGACGAACGTTACGTGCAGGGTATCCTGTTTGAGCAGGCCGGCCTTGTCGAAGGTCTGATCGCACCGGCGTTTCGCGAATCGAGCCTGTCGTCGATGAGCAAGCTGATCGTCGCCTACCAGGGATCGATTCTGCAAAACTACGCTGCCGATTACAGCCGCCTGTACCGGCCCAGCGCCGAGCAGGCGAGTAACGAGTTACTCTACCAGAGTCGCCTGATCGCTCCGTTTGGAGATGTCGAGCTGATTTACACGCTGGCGCGATTGCCGGTCGGCGCCGGCGGGCAAGTCATTATCTGGTCGGCGCTGGTGCTGGCAATCGTGCTGGTCGGTGGTTGCCTGATGTTGTTGCGGCTGGGCCAACGGCAGCTCGCGCTGGCGCGTCAGCAACAGGATTTTGTCTCTGCCGTGAGCCATGAACTCAAGACCCCGCTAACCTCGATCCGTATGTATGGCGAAATGCTGCGCGAGGGCTGGGTCGACGAGGCAAAGCGCAAGACCTATTACGATTTTATTTTTCATGAGGCCGAGCGGCTTACGCGCCTGATCAACAATGTGCTGCAGCTGGCGCGCATGTCGCGCAATGAGCAGGTCGGAAATCTCAATAGCATCGCGGTGGGTGACGCCCTGGCCGAACTCAGACCACGCCTGGAATCCCAGCTGGAACCGTCGGGATTCGAGTTGACAATCAGCGGTGAAGCCGAAATTGATGCGACGCGAATCGAAATCGATGTCGACTGGTTCATCCAGATTTTCATCAACCTGGTCGATAACGCGGTCAAGTTTTCCGCCAATGGCGACCAGCGGCAGATCGAGGTTCACTACCAGCAGATGCAGGATGGCAAGATCCAGTTCTCGGTACGCGACTATGGCCCCGGCATCGACCCGGATCAGATGAAAAAGATTTTCAAGTTGTTCTATCGTTCCGAAAACGAACTCACGCGTGAAACCGTCGGCACCGGGATCGGTCTCGCGCTGGTGCAGCAGCTCGCCAGCGCGATGCGCGCTGAGGTGGACGTGGTCAACTGCGATCCGGGTGCCGAGTTTCGAATTCGATTCGTCACTGGCGAACGGGGATAAATATCTGACAGGTTCGGCGCGGCGCTCGACGAATACCTCAAGTTTGTTTTGAATTCCACGTTACGAACCATAATAATT
>CALJQI010000068.1 GCA_937980285.1 uncultured Gammaproteobacteria bacterium
GCCAGCGATTCAAGCTTGCTTCCCGCTTCAGTCCGCGAATGCTGACACCGGTTATCGCCCTGCTCAAGGGTTTGACCGACCCCGTGGTCGGACTCAACATGGGCCAGACCGCCGAACAGATTGCCTGGCGTTTCGGCATTACCCGTGAACAAATGGATCAATTTGCACTCGAAAGCCACCTGAAACTGCACCAGGCGCAGGAATCAGGCGAAATGGACGAAGTTGTGCCGATTTACGACGGCCAGGGCAACGCCTACGAACTCGACGATGGCGTTCGACCGGATTCAACAATGGAAAAACTGGCCAAACTGCGCCCTGCTTTCGACAAACCTTACGGCCTGGTGACGCCAGGTAATAGCGCCCAGATCACCGACGGCGCCGCGGCGCTGGTGCTGGCCAGCGAAAGCGCGGTGAAGAAATACGATTTACCGATCATGGCGAAACTGGTCAGTACCGAGTGGGCCGCGTTGAGCCCGGCTGAAATGGGGTTGGGTCCGGCGCACGCAATCGCGCCCTTGCTGAACTCGCAACGGCTGAAGATCGACGATATCGATTACTGGGAAATCAACGAGGCATTCGCCGCCCAGGTGCTGGCCGTAGTCGCCGCGCTCAATGACAAGGATTATTGTAAACAGCAGCTCGGTTTGCGCGGCGCGGTCGGCGAAATTCCCGCTGACAGGCTGAATATCCACGGCGGCGGCGTCAGCCTCGGGCATCCGGTCGGCACCAGCGGCGCGCGCATCGTATTGCACCTGGCCAAAATTCTCGAGCAGAAGAATGCAAAACACGGAATCGCGTCGTTGTGCATCGGCGGCGGCCAGGGTGGCGCAATGCTGATCGAAAGGAGTGCCGCATGAGCGTGGAAATCACCGACTGGAAAACGCATGCCGATGACGACGGAATCCTGTGGCTGACGCTGGATCAGGCGGGCACAAGCACCAATGTTCTGTCGATATCGGTGCTGCAGCAGCTCGACAGCCTGCTCGATGAAATCAGCTCCAACCCGCCCAGGGCTGTGATTTTCCGTTCCGGTAAGGCTAAGGGTTTTATCGCCGGCGCCGACGTGAAGGAATTTCTCGACGTGACGACGACCCAGGAAGCGCTGATCATGATCAAGCGCGGGCAAACCCTGTTCAGCCGTATCGAATCGCTACCCTGCCCGACCGTCGCCCTGATCGAAGGCTTTTGCATGGGCGGCGGCACCGAGCTCGCGCTGGCCTGCGATTACCGGGTGGCGCTGGACGATTCGTCGACTCGCATCGGCCTGCCCGAAGTCAAACTGGGCATTCACCCGGCGTATGGCGGCCTGGTTCGATCCACGGCCATGATTAACCCGTTGAAATCACTGGAGATCATGCTTAGCGGCCGCAGCCTGAGAGCGCGCGCCGCCGCCGCCATCGGCCTGATCGATCGCGCCCAGCCGCAACGTCAGATCGAACGCGCGGCGCGGCAGATGGCGCTGTCACCGCCGGCGAAGCAGAAAATGCCTTTGCTGGGCAAGGTATTGTCGCTGCCCGGGATCCGCCACCTGCTGGCCGAATACATGAAGAAGCAGGTGGCGAAAAAAGCGCCGCGCCAGCACTACCCCGCCCCCTACGCCATCCTCGACGTCTGGGCCAATTATTACGGTAATAACAAGCGCATGATGGAAGAGGAAGCCAACTCGGTTGCGCGCCTGATCCAGGGCAACAAGGTGCGTAGCCTGGTGCGAGTGTTTTTCCTGCAGACCCGTCTCAAGGGTCTGGGCGACAAGAAATCCTTTACCCCGCAACACGTGCACGTGATTGGCGCCGGCACCATGGGCGGCGATATCGCCGCCTGGTGCGCCTTGCGCGGCTTCACGGTGACCCTGCAGGATCGGGAGGCGAAGTATCTCGGCAACGCCTTCAAACGCGCGCACCAGCTTTACGGCAAGCGCCTGAAAGTCACCGCCGAACGCAACGCGGCGCTCGATCGCCTGATTCCCGATATCAACGGCGACGGCGTCGCGCGCGCCGATGTCGTCATCGAGGCAATTTTCGAGGATATCGACGCCAAACACGCGATTTACCGCGATATCGAACCGCGTATGAAACCCGGGGCGGTACTGGCGACAAACACCTCGAGCATTCCGCTGGAAACCCTGGCGACGGTACTGAAAGAGCCCGACCGCCTGGTTGGCGTTCACTTCTTCAATCCGGTGGCGATGATGCCGCTGGTGGAGATCGTAAAAACCGAGACCTCGTCGCCGGAAACCATCCAAAACGCCATCGCCTTTACCCAGCACATCGGCAAGTTGCCGTTACCGGTGAAAAGCTCGCCCGGATTCCTGGTCAATCGCATTCTCATGCCCTACCTGGTGGAGGCGTTTACGCTGTACGACGAGGGCGTGGCGCCTGAAGCTATCGACAAGGCAGCGACGGATTTCGGCATGCCGATGGGGCCGGTGGAACTGGCGGATCCCGTGGGGCTCGATATCTGTCATTCGGTTGCCGAAAACCTGTCTTCGGCGTTCGGCATCGAAGTGCCGGCCGGCCTGACGAAATTTGTCGAGTCGAACAAGCTGGGCAAGAAGTCCGGCCGCGGTTTTTACCGCTACAAGAAAGGCAAGCCGGTCAAGGATAACGATGCCGACCTCGACGACCAGAAGGCGATTCAGAATCGCCTGCTGTACCGTTTTCTAAACGAGGCAGCCGCCTGTCTGCAGGAGGAGATCGTCGACGACAAGGATTTACTCGATGCCGGCATGATATTCGGTACCGGCTTTGCGCCGTTTCGCGGCGGGCCGATGAATTACAGCCTGCAGGAGGGTGTCGACTCGATCGTACAGGCGATGACCGATTACGCCGGCAACTATGGCGAGCGATTTTCACCGGTAGATGGCTGGTCGCTGGTTAAAGCGGATTCCTGAGCTTGAAGCCGGATAAAGCCGCGGCAGGTCGTTGTTTCGTGCCTGTGCCCCTGTAACAGGCGATCTCTGCAGCGCGCTAATCTGTCGCCACAGCTGTTCGCCGCTCCAGTCGCCCTGGCGCCGTGAATACAGGGCCGCGTCCAGGCTTTTCAGTTGCGCGCTTAATTCACACGACCCGAGTTGCCGGTCGATCTGCGCCAATCCGCCTATTGCCTGTCGAGGCCAGCGCGCCCTGCCCCATTCGAGCAACGCTGCGCGCGTGGCGGCGGCATCGTTCGACAGGCATGAGCGCTTTAGACGAAGACTGAGCCGCCTTCTTTGCAGCAAGGGGTTTACGATGGCGGCAATTCGCGATGGCAACAGTTTGATCAAAACCAGCAATACAGCGAGCAGCAGTATCGACCACAGGATTCGCAAACCGGCACCCTGGCCGGAAAACAGGCCTGTAATCCAGCCGACAACGGTCCCGCGTTCGAGCTCGGTTCGAGTACCGGCGGGCGCCACGGCTTCGATAAAAGTGAATGTTTTGCCCTCCAGCTGCACTCGTTTCTCGCTGTCGCTAACCACATCCCACCATTTTAGAACCGGCGCGGGTAAAGCGATTTCACCGGGCTGGTTTGCAATTACGGCGAAGCGCTGTTCGAGACGGCCGACTATTTGACTGCCTTCAAAACGATTAATTCGCCTGGCCTGATCGGCGTAAACCCTGAAACGCCCGGATTCCATCGCCAACAGATTTTGCGGTAACGATTCCGCCGGCAAACCGTGTGCGACAATCGTCAGCGTCCAGTCCAGCGAATCGCCGACGCGTAACAGCTTGCCGCTTTCGTTCCAGCTTTGCGAGAGCTCTATCCGGCGCGCCGGCAGCCAGAAGCGGCCGCTGAATTCCGCCGGCGGATTTCGAACTTCCAGCTCCAGCGGCTGGCTGCGGCGCAGAATGCTTCGACCGGTATTCTCCGATCCGGCCTGATTACTGTTCGCCGCATTGCCGATCCTTCCGCGGTAACTGGCGGGCGTCAACCGCAGTTTACCGGGGCTGCGGGGAAACAGCGCGATACCTCGCTGCGTAACCTCGAAATCCTGTCCGTTGCTGCTGGCGCTAAAAATTTTTTCGCCCAGTTGCCGATGAACCAGCGCATCGCCGGTCTGTGGTTCGAACATGCGACCGTTGCTTAGCGGCGTATTGCTATACAACTGCATTCCGATCTGTGTCTGCTGGCCGAGGTAAGGCGTCAGCGTGTCGGCCTTCATTTCGACGAACACGCGATGGCTCGATTGCAACGACGGCGGCACGGGCGCCACTTCGAGCGTCAGCGGCGGTGTCGATTTATCGCTAAAGTAAAGCGCGGGCACGCTCAACTTACCGATTTTGCGTGGCAGTAACTGCAGACGCCATTGCATTCGATGAATCACCTCGTTGGCTTCACCAGTGTCATCGAGGCGAAAGATCCGAGACTTCCTGTCGATGATTTCGAAATCGGCTTCCAGCGCGGAGCTGTCCAGCGAATAAAGCGACGGAATACTGTTGTCGTACTCGATGACCAGTTCCGTAACGTCTCCCAGGTAGACCGAATCAGGCTGCAGATAGGTGGCGTCTGCTTTACATGCTGACGAAAACTGCAGCAGAGCCGCGAGGCAATAGACAAGATGACTTCGATAAGCGGACATCAGCGCGCCTGTTGCCGCTGTCGCTGGTAGTCGCGCAAAAACTTGCGCCTGAACAATTCGGACGACGCCGCCGGCAGCCCCCCGATCCAGTTGTTTACGATAGCTTCTACCCGGGCCTGGTTGATATTTGCATCGAGGATAAAGCGCCCCGGTTGTTGGTCGTGGCCGTCAAATTTTTCAAACGGGTCGACCTGGCCGGATTGAAACGACGCACCGAATCCCGCTTCCAGTCGCTGCTCGTCGGCCGGGTTGATCGCCTGCAGCGGGCCATCCTCGAAGCGGCTCTCGCTGCCGCTTTGGGACGAATCATTGGAGTTGGCGCTATTCTCAGTCGAATCGGCCGCATTCTCGTCGTCGCCGGCCTCGAGCCGCCGCATATACAGCTTGAGCAGATGCTTGTTGTACCTGGCCTTGTCGAATCCTGGTTCGAGGGTCAGCGCCTGGTCGTAGGCGCTAATCGCGTCGGCCAGAAGGTTTAATCGGACCAACGCATTGCCGCGGTTGTAATGTGACTCCGGCTGTTCGTCGCGGGCGAAGGCTTCGGCCGCCAGTTGATAGTCTCCATTCCTGTAGAAAGCGGCTCCCTGTAAAAGCGGATTGGCCGATAAACTTGCGCTGCGCTGGTAGTCGCCCTGCTGATAGGCATCGTAAGCGTCACGTTCGCGGTGCTGCCATATCGAAGAATCCTCAGCGGCTGCCAGTGCGCTGTCGTCCAGCGGCAACAAAAGCACGATCAGCAATACCCAGACCAGGTTCCTGCGAAACAGCAACAGGGCAAAGGGCAGCAAAATCCAGACCAGCCAGATGCCGTCGTTGGCGGCTTCACGATTGTCGTCCTGGCGCAGCTTCGTAGCCTCGACCAGGTTGTCGGCGTTTATCCTTGAACCC
This sequence comes from uncultured Gammaproteobacteria bacterium, assembly GCA_937980285.1. Classification (GTDB taxonomy): domain Bacteria; phylum Pseudomonadota; class Gammaproteobacteria. The sequence continues at coordinate 5,447 of CALJQI010000068.1, forward strand.
AGCAACTCGTCATAGGCGGTGGATTTCGTCAGACTGATCAGCAGACCATTGCCGGCATCGGCTATTTTCTGCAGTCCGGCGAAATCGGTCTTTGCCAACATGAAATTGCCGTCGCCGTCTTTCTGCAGTGATCCGTTTTTATCGATCATTGGCGCACCCGCGCTGGTGCCAATCGCCATGATCGAGACCTGGTGTCCCTGGGCGCCTGCTTCGAGGGCAGCCTGTAGCGCGACAGAATGCCGCTCGACTCC
>CALJQI010000069.1 GCA_937980285.1 uncultured Gammaproteobacteria bacterium
TTCTCCCGTTACCTGCTGGCGCTGTCCAGGCTGCAGGTCGATGAAGTCTGGCTTAGCCAGATCCGGCTGGCGGAAGATTTCATGCAGATCGAGGGTAGTTCGCTCAGCGCCGAGCAGGTGCCGGGTTATTTCGAGCGCTTCGGTGACGAAGAGATTTTTCGCGGCAATCGCTTCGACCAGTTCGAACTGAACCGCGATCTCAAGAATGACTGGAAAGTCGATTTCAAAATCGCGACCCGCGAGCGCGGCGATGAGTAAGCAACTCAAACAGTACACACAACGCTTCGACGCATGGACTATGCGCGAGCGCGCCCTGATCGCGGGCTCGATAATCGTGGCAATCGTGTTTCTATGGTGGAGTTACCATGCCGCGCCAACGATGGCGAACATCGAGAATCTGCAAAGCGAGAACCAGCGGGTCGGCGGCGAGATCGAGAATACCCGTCTCATCGTCGACAGCATTCGCCAGCGCATCGTGGCGGGCGTTCACAAGGAGAAGGAATCGCAGCTGGCGCGCCTGGTCGAAGAGCTGTCGGCGGTCGAGGAGCAACTCCGGGTGACCACCATCGAACTGGTCGATCCGGAAAAAATGTTTCAGCTGATGAACGAGCTGGTATATCGGGATTCGAAACTGACCTTGCTCAGTCTCAAGCGCCGCGAGGTCAGGGCCGCGATCCCGTCCGCCGACCCGGAACAGTCGGACGAGGGAGCCGGAATCTACCGGCATGTGCTGGAGCTGCGGTTTTCCGGCAAGTACCTCGACATTCTGAAGTACATGCAATCGATGGAAGCGCTGGACTGGAAACTGCTGTGGGATGAAATCGAAATCAGCGCCGAGGAGCCGCCGAAGGTCGTCGGCAAGCTGGTGATGTCGACCCTGTCGACACGCAAGGAATGGGTCGGAATCTGATGCGACGAATCATCGCAACTTACGTCGTCGTCGTGCTGCTGTTGTCGCTCGGTTTTTTTGGTGTCGGAGCGATCGCGTCCGCCGAGGAACTGCGTGATCCAATGCAACCGCCAGCGTTTGCAATGCAAAAATTCCGCGAGGCCAAATGGGCCAAAAAGCCGAAACCCGTCAAACCGCAGGTGGCTAAAACCAGGTCGAAGCCCCTGCAGCTGACTTCTATCCTGTATTCCGCCGGACGCAAAATCGCCATCATCGATGACCAGATGCTGGCGGTGGGCGATAGCATCAGGGGCGCCGAACTGGTCCGCCTGACGCGGCAGGGCGCGCGCCTGGTGCGCAAGGGCAAGATAATCAACCTGAGCCTGGGTAACGAAATAACGGCAATCAGCAAAAAGGCCGTCGAGAGTGACCTATGAATAGACAACGGATAACCGTGCTGTCGCTGGCGTTACTGCTGGCAGCCTGCGCCTCGAAGCAAACGCTCGAGACCGCCAACCAGACGCGGCAGGACATCGACGATGCGCTCAGCCAGGCGGCGACAGTGGAAATCCCCGAGGTGGAAGCGCCATCGGAGGCAATTCTCGACGAACTATTGCCGGATAGCGGCATCAGCGTGCCCGGGCTGGAGCAGGATTTGAAGCAGGAGGCCGCGTTCGATATTTCCGTATCCAATGCGCCGGCGCGGCTATTCTTCATGAGCCTGGTCAAGGACACCAACGTCAACATGGTCGTGCACCCCAGCGTCGAGGGCGAGATATCGCTGGACCTTAAAAATGTCACGGTAAGTGAAGTAATGCAGCTCGCGCGCGAAGTCTACGGTTATGAATTCAAGGAAAACGGCGGTGGCTACATCGTGCTGCCGGCGCGTATTCAGTCAAAAATCTTCCCGGTCAATTATCTCAACGTCGCCCGCTCCGGCGAATCCCTGATGACGGTTAGTTCGGGTCAGATAGAAGGTACCAGTAGTGATGACGGCAGTGGCGATTCCTCGAGTTCCAGATCGCTTAAATCCAGTAGTATCAATACGCGCAGCCAGGCCGATTTCTGGACCGAGCTGCATGCTACCCTGATCTCGATTGTCGGCAGCGAGGAAGATCGTTCGGTCGTCGTCGACCGGCATTCTGGCCTCGTCATCGTGCGTGCGATGCCGGGCGAGTTACGCGACGTCGAGGCTTACCTCAACAATGCCCAGAGTAACCTGCAACGCCAGGTCATCCTCGAAGCCAAGGTTATCGAGGTCGACCTCAATGACAGCTTCCAGTCGGGCATCGACTGGGCCGCTATTTCAGATAGCAACGATTTTGCGATAGGTAATTCCGGTGTGGTCAGGGGCGTCGGCCGAGTGCTCGCAGATGAGGCAGGTTCACCCCTGATCGATGCTGCGGGCAACGCGGTGCTTTCTTCCGGCGTCGATTTGAGCAATATTCCCTATGCCAATTTATTCGCCGTGGGCAGTTCGTCGAGTACCTTTGCTTCGCTGATCACGCTGCTGAGCACGCAGGGTAACGTGCATGTGCTTTCAAGCCCGCGGATTTCCACGGTTAACAATCAGAAAGCGGTGATCAAGGTGGGCTCGGACGAGTTTTTCGTCACCGAGATATCTTCGGATAGCACCACAACGGCAAGCGGCACGTCGAGTAACCCCGAGTTGACATTGACCCCGTTTTTTTCCGGAATCGCGCTTGATGTCACGCCCCAGATCAGCGAAGAGGGCGAGGTCATTCTTCACATTCACCCCAGTATCAGCGAAATCACCGATCAGCTGAAAGTGGTAACACTCGGCGGCGAAACTTTCGAGTTGCCGTTGGCGCTGTCCACTGTGCGTGAGTCGGACTCGGTGGTTAAGGCGTACAACGGTCAGGTCGTTGTCATCGGTGGGCTGATGAAGAATATTACCAGCGACGAGCTGGGTGCAGTGCCGGGGATTTCCGATGTTCCCATTCTGGGTGGGGCATTCAAGCAGAAGCGCAAGTCAAACCGACGCAGCGAACTGGTGATCTTGCTGCGCCCCATCGTCGTCGACAAGAACAGGGTCTGGTCAAACTATATTCAGCAAAGCGCCGATCGCGTGAAGGATCTGACCCGCAGTTCCACGGAAGGTGAATAATGTACGAACAATATTATGGACTGTCGGAAAAGCCGTTTAGCCTGACGCCTGACACCGAGTTTTTTTATCAATCCTTTACCCATTCGGAAGCGCTCAGCATGTTGCTGGTGTCGATTCGAGCCGGCGACGGATTCATCAAGGTAACCGGCGAAGTCGGCACCGGTAAAACCCTGCTTTGCCGCAAGCTGCTCGACGCGCTGGAGCCCGAGTTCGATACGGTTTACATCCCCAATCCCTACATGAATTGCAATGCCCTGCTGGACGCGGTGGTGGTCGAGATGGGTATCGCCGATCGGCTCGAGCAAGATAACTACATGGCCTGCATCAACGAATACCTGATCGCCAATGCCTGCCAGGGTCGCGCGACCGTCATTATCCTGGACGAAGCCCAGTCGCTGCCCGAGCAAAGCCTGGAAGCCATCCGCCTGCTCAGTAATCTTGAAACCGGTAAGCAAAAGCTGGTGCAAATCGTGCTGTTCGGGCAACCCGAACTCGACGCGCGCCTGGCGCAAAGCAGTATTCGGCAGTTGCAGCAAAGGATTATGCATGCCTATCAACTGCAGCCGCTGAATCGCGACTCGGTGCGTTCATATTTGATGCATCGCGTGAAATCGGCGGGTTACCGCGGCCCCGAGCTGTTCGACACCGGCGCGCTGCGCCGACTGTACAAGTTGAGCCAGGGTATTCCGAGGGTTATCAACGTCCTCTGCAACAAGGCGTTAATGCTTTCCTACGCCAGCGGAGAATATTACGTCAACAGTAAACACATCGAGGCCGCCGCCGCCGACAGCCAGTTGCAATGAGCGTCATCAATAACGTCTTAAAGGATCTCGAGACCAGGGAAAGCCGGTTTACGCCGATCGAAATTGCCTCGACTTCGGCGTCAGCACCGAGGCGACGGTTTTTGAAGCCAATCAGCCTGGCAACGCTGCTGTTGCTCCTGCTGTCTGCGGGCGGCTGGTTTTACCTGCAGCAACAACCGCTGCCGGTGGTGATGGCGCCGCTTTCTCTGGTGGCGCCGGACAGTATCGCCAGCGCGCCGGCGGATACGCAAGCCGACCCGGTCAGTACCGCGATCGCAGCGCCGCTGGACGCTGACGAGGTCGATGCCGGCATCGTTACCGACCAGATGATAGGTAACCAGATCATCGGCCTGCAGATTCGCGAATCGGAACAGGATATGCGCCTCGAATTCGTGCTGCGCGAAAAGGTGGTGGCCTATCTGAAGGAGCGTGGCGAAAACAGCTTTGGCTATCATCTGCGCGATATCGAAAGCCAGATCGTGGCGCCGGAAATATCCGACAATCCATGGATTCATGGTCTCGCGATCAACGCCACCGCTGAGGGTGTGGATATCCAGTTCGACACGGCGCCGGAAATACTGGTCGAAACCCGGCAAAGCGAAGCCGATGGCGAGTCGGTCTGGGCGATCAGTCTGCGAAAAGCCGTCGCGCCGCCAGTGGCGCCAGTAGCTGTCACTGTCGTCGCCAGCGAAACGGCGCCGGCCGAGAAGCCCGTTGTGGCGGAGCCTTTGCCCGCGCAGCCGGCGCCTGTTCAAATTTCCGAATCGACATCGACCGCGGAAGCGCCCGCAGCCGCGCCGGTCAAGCTGGAAATAAAATCGACCGATCCGAATGCGAAATCCGCCAACCAGCTCGAATACGCAGTCGATTTGATTAAATCACGCCGCTATGCCGATGCCGAAAACCTGCTGCTGGGGCTGCTCACCGGCGTCGAGGATCATAACGCACGCCAGCATTTGCTCGCGCTTTACCAGGATCGCAAACACGTCAAGCGTTTTAGCCGGCTGGCGCGTGAATCCATGAACAGGTATCCCCAGGACGGCTTGTTCAGAATCGAGTATGGACGTTCGCTTTTTCAGGGCGCGGATTACCAGGCGGTCATTCGGCTGCTTTCCACCGACACCCGCCTCGACCCGGTCGAGCAGGCCCTTCTTGC
>CALJQI010000070.1 GCA_937980285.1 uncultured Gammaproteobacteria bacterium
CATATCGATACGCCCGAACTGGCTGCCGGCGAACTCCGCAGACAGCATTTCCGCCACCGGCAGTTCATTGAAGGCGCTATCGGCGACGAAGCGGTCGCGCTCGGCCATCGCCAGCGTGAAGGCTTCGCAGAGCAGGTGCACTTGATCTGCGCCTAGATGCTCGTATTTCGCGATCTCGGTCTGCGCCAGGATATTGAGCGCCATCAGCGGCGTGATGCCCTGGCCGTTGGGCGGAATTTCGAATACCTCGTAGCCGCGGTAGTTGCTGCTGATCGGTTCTACCCACTCGGATTCGTGGCTGGCTAGGTCGTCCAGCGTCATCAGGCCGTCCAGCGAGTCGCTGTAGCGCACGATTTCCTCGGCAATCTGGCCGTGATAAAACCCGTCGCGACCTTCGGCCGCGATGCGGCGCAGGCTGCGCGCGAGGTCGGGCTGGCGGTGGATGCTGCCGGCTTTAGGCGCCTTGCCGTCGACCAGGAAGGCGGCGCTGGCCTCCGCGGTCTGCGCCAGCAGCGCCTCGGTGTTTTGCCAGTTGTGAGCGATCACCGGCGTTACCGCGTAACCCTGTTCGGCGTAGCGAACCGCGGGCTGCAGCAGCGCGTCGAAATCGAGCTTGCCGAACTTGCGGTTGGCCTGGTACCAGGCGTCGACCGCGCCCGGCACGGTGACCGCGAGAATGTTGTATTCCGGTATCGCGTCGAAGCCGCGCGCGCGCAGCAGGTCGGCGCCGGCGGCTGCCGGAGAGCGGCCGCTGCCGTTGAGCGCGTGCAGTTTACCGCTCGTGTTTTCGTGGTAGAGAATGAAGCAGTCGCCGCCGATACCGGTAGAGTAGGTTTCGACCACCGACAGCACCGCGCTGGCGGCGATCGCCGCGTCGAGGGCGTTGCCGCCGTCACGCATGACCCGTAACGCGGTTTCGGTGGCCAGCGGCTGGCTGGTGGCGGCCATCGCCTCGGTGGACATGGCCACCGAGCGGCCGGGTAGTTGGTGGTTTCTCATAATACTGCCCTGGAAATGGCGGTCGCCACGGACGGCTCCGCAAAAGCCGATTATAACCTTTTCGAGCGGCTCGAACCCAGCCTGCAATTGCGATGCGTTGAGGCAGGTCAAGCGGACAGGGAAAAGGGTCGCCGCCGCCTGCGATCGCCTGCACGTCGGTCTAACCGGCCGGCGTCGATTTCTGGTATAACTGCGCAAGAGCCAGACGATATGACGACAACAACCCGGGAAGACAACAGCTGCGGGGCCTGGAGCCCCGATATCAAGTCGACGCTGCCGTCGCGCTACCTGCCGTTGTCGACGATGTTCCGGCCGCAGAACGTCACCACCGGCATCGACGCTGCCAACGAGTTGAGCGATTTCACCGGGCTGCCGATCCAGCAGGTGATTTGTTTCCGTCCGCAGCGGCTGGTGGTGCACGAATTGCTGATTCGCGTATCGGCCGATATCTTCGTTTCCGACGGTTCCAGGTACGAAGACCTGGGGGTTAATTTTCGCATCGTGGTCGACCGCATTCTGGCGGGGTACATCGAGCCGCATATGGCTGAAATCGTCGATCGCTTCGAGTCCCTGCGTGAGCAAATCGAAGCCCTGGTGGCGGAGCGGCTGCAGGCCGATCTGTTTGCGCCTGCGCCCAGGGCCGAGCCCGACGATGGCGGTTTCAGCCTGTCCAGGCTGTTCGGCAGGAAAGCGGCGAAAGCGAAACCGGCGGCGAGCGAATCGCCGGAGCAGCGCCACCGGCGTGTCCTTGGCGAGTGGCAACAAAAAGCCGAGTCCGGCGACGATCGGCTGTCGGCGTCCGTCTACGCGGCGCTGGCCGTAGTCGCCAATGCGCTTATCATCAAGCACGGCCGCATTCTCGGCGACCAGGCCCTGCTGACCACGCTGGCGACCGGGCTGGCCTGCAACCAGCACGGCAGCGAAACCATCGGTGAAACCATCGCGCCGTGGATCGAGCAAGCCTCCGCACAGGAGGGCTACCGAATCCTGCCGGCGCAGTCGCAGCCGGTGGTGATCAACGTCAAGGGCGCCTCCGCCTCGGGCAAGAGCACGATGCGCCCGCTGCAGCGGCTGCACGCCGAAAACCTCGGCCTCGACTGGCAGGACTTCGCGCTGATCAGCCCCGATATCTGGCGCAAGTACCTGCTCGACTACGATTCGCTCGGCGAAGCCTACAAGTACGCCGGCACGCTGGCCGGCGACGAAATTCCGATCGTCGATCAAAAGCTCGACCGCTATATCGCCGGCAAGGCCGAAAGCGGCAGGATTTCCCACCTGCTGATCGACCGTTTTCGCTTCGACAGCTTCGCGCCCGGCCGCGATACAGAGGAGGGCAGCAACCTGCTAACCCGTTTCGGCCATACCGTGTACCTGATCTTCATGATCACGCCGCCGCCGTCGACGGTGGAGCGCGCCTGGCTGCGCGGGCTGCAGGTGGGGCGCTACAAGTCGGTCGACGACCTGCTGTTTCACAACATCGAAGCCTTCACCGGCATCCCGGTGCTGTTTTTCACCTGGGCGCTGCGCAAGGACAAGGTCGTGTTCTACGAATTTCTCGACAATAGCGTGGCGCACAAGCAGACGCCGAAAACCATCGCCTTCGGCCTCAACGAGGAAATGTACATCCTCGATTTCAAGTGCATGCTCGACATCGTGCGCTATACCAAGATCAATATCGAGGCCGAAAATCCCGACGCGGTGTATCCGCCGGAGGCGGAAATGGCGCCCGAGGCCAACACCGACTTTCTGCT
>CALJQI010000071.1 GCA_937980285.1 uncultured Gammaproteobacteria bacterium
ACGCGCGCGCCGGCATGCGCCAGCCGATTGGAGCAAAAAGGCGCGGCTACCGCCTGCTCCAGCGAAACCACCAGAATGTCATTCAGATCAAGCATCAAAAAGACTTGGGCAGGCCAAGCACATGGGTCGCGATATTGGACAGGATCAGGTTGGTGGAAATCGGCGCCACCTGGTAGAGCCGGGTTTCGCGAAACTTGCGCTCGATATCGTACTCGACGGTGAAACCGTAGCCGCCGTGGGTTTGCAGACACATATCGGCCGCGGCCCAGGAAGCGTCGGCGGCCAGCAATTTCGCCATATTGGCTTCCGAGCCGCAGGGTTCGCCGGCGTCGAACATGCGGCAGGCCCTGTCGACCATCAGCGCCGCGGCCTCGGTTTGCACATGCGCGCGCGCTATCGGAAACTGGATGCCCTGGTTTTTGCCGATCGGCGCACCGAACACTTCGCGCTCGCGCGCATAGCCGCTGGCGCGATCGATAAACCAGCGCGCATCGCCGATGCACTCGGATGCGATCAGGATACGCTCGGCGTTCATGCCGTCGAGAATGTAGCCGAAGCCCTTGCCTTCCTCGCCGATCAGGTTTTCAGCCGGCACCCGCAGTTGATCGAAAAACAGCTCGGTGGTGGCGTGATTGAGCATGGTTTCCAGCGGCCTTACGGTCAGGCCGTTACCGATCGCATCGCGCAAATCGACCAGCAACACCGACATGCCCTGGGTTGGCTTTTCGACTTCGTCGCGGGACGTGGTGCGCACCAGCAGCAGCAACAGGTCGGAGTGCTCGGCGCGCGAAATAAATACCTTCTGCCCGCTGACGATATAGTCGTCGCCGTCACGCACGGCGCGGGTCTTGATGCGCGTGGTGTCGGTACCGCTGCCCGGCTCGGTGACGCCGAAAGCCTGCAGGCGCAGCGCGCCCGAGGCGATATCGGGCAGGTATTTTCGCTTTTGCGCCTCGTTGCCGTGACGCAACAGGCTGCCCATGATGTACATCTGTGCGTGACAGGCGGCGCCGTTGGCGCCGCTGCGCTGAATCTCCTCGAGCACTGCGCATGCGGCGGCCAGGTCCATGCCGGCGCCGTCATACTGTTCCGGGATCAGTACCGAAAGATAGCCGGCGTCGGTAAGCGCCTGCACGAACTCGAGCGGGTAAGCCTTGTCGCGATCCTTGTCGCGCCAGTAGGCATCGGGGTAGTCGGCGCAAAGCCGCGCGACCGCGTCTCTGACCTCTGGATGTGAACGTTCTTCAGGCATGGCGCTTTCTCAAAAGTAGTCGTCATTCCCGCCAGCTGTTCTGCTACCGGCGGGGATGACTTACCGGAAAACGCCAGGCGACAGGTCTAGGCCGCAATAATATTGTGCTCGGGGCCGTAGGGGAAGCCGGTAATGTTTTGCGCGCCGTCTTCGCCGATGACGAGAATATCGTGCTCACGATAACCTCCCGCACCGGGCTGACCCAGCGGGATGGTCAGCATCGGCTCCATCGACACCACCATGCCCGGCTCGAGCACGGTATCGATGTCCTCGCGCAATTCGAGGCCGGCTTCGCGTCCGTAGTAATGCGACAGCACGCCGAACGAATGCCCGTAACCGAAAGTGCGGTACTGCAGCAGGTCGAGATCGGCAAAATAGCGATTGATTTCGTCGCAGATTGCGGAACAGGTCGCTCCCGGCCGGATCAGCGACAATCCGAGTTCATGCGCGCCGACGTTGGCCTGCCAGATCTTCAGCGAGTCGACGTCGGGCTCGCCGATGAATAGCGTGCGCTCGAGCGCGGTGTAGTAACCGGAGATCATCGGAAAGGTGTTCAGACTCAGGATATCGCCGGCTTCGAGCGCGCGCGTGGTAACCGGGTTGTGCGCGCCGTCGGTGTTGATGCCCGACTGGAACCAGACCCAGGAATCGCGTATCTCGCTATCGGGATAGGCGCGCGAAATCTCCAGCTCCATCGCGTCGCGGCCGGCCATGGCGACATCGATTTCGCGCGTGCCGACGCGGATCGCATCGCGAATCGCCTCGCCGCCGATATCGGCGGTGCGCGCGCCGCCCTTGATCAGCTCGATTTCTTCTGCCGACTTGATCATGCGCAGGGCCATGATTTCGCGGTTCAGATCGCGGGCCTCGGCGCCGCCCAGGAACTCGCCCATCAGTTCACGGGCGGCCAGGGTCATGTGATCGCCCTCGATACCGATTCGGCGCGCCTCGGGAATTATCGAAGCCACCGCTCGCCAGTAATTATTACGCTGCCAGTCGGTGTAAATCAGGTTGTCGCCGTAGCTGCGTCGCCAGGGCTGGCCGAGATCGATATTGGCCGACACGGTAACGCAGCGATCGGCGCTAACCACGCAGGCATAGGGGCGGCCAAAGGAACAGTAAAGAAAGCCTGAATAGTATGCGATGTTATGCATCGAGGTCAGCAGCATCGCGTCGACGCCGCTATCGCCCATTAAAGCGCGCAGCCTGCCAAGACGGGACTCGTATTCGCTATCGCTAAAGGGCAGTCGGGCCCTGGCGCCATTGTGCAGTTCGAAAAACTCGGGACGTTGTACTTGAGACATGATAATCACTCCGAAAATCCGGGTGACGGGCCACCCGGGTAACAATCCGGGCGTACAGGATAAAAATTCTGCTTATCAGGCAGCGACGCCATCGCTGCCAGCGGGCTGCGATTTTATCGGTGACTGAAAATACAGGCAAGCGATTATTGGCCGAACAGGGCGGGCAGGACGGGATAAACGGTGGCTTCGTCAACGACAGCAGCGAGATCGGGGATGCCCGGTTTCGGAATCACCCGCCATTCACCAGCAAACCGACCGGCTCGAATCCGCCGGGATGGTAAACCAGAAAGTACTACCCTGGCCTTCACCTTGCGATTCGACCCAGACTCGACCGCCGTGGACTTCGACGATGCGCTTGACCAGTGCCAGACCTATGCCGGTACCGTCGACCCCAAGATCCAGACGATCGAACAGGTCGAATACCCGTCGATGGTAATCGGGCAGAATACCGATGCCATTGTCACGCACGTAACAGCGAATTTCGCCGTCATCCGTCCGCGCCCCGATTTCG
>CALJQI010000072.1 GCA_937980285.1 uncultured Gammaproteobacteria bacterium
GGGGGCAGGCGGAATGTACTTTTATTCGGCCGATTTTCTGCGCCAGGCGCGCGAATTATGCGATCGATACGAAACGCTGCTGATAGCCGACGAAATCGCCACCGGTTTTGGCCGCAGCGGTAAGCTTTTCGCCTGCGAGCATGCCGCAATAACACCCGACATCATGTGCATCGGCAAGGCGCTCACCGGCGGTTACATGAGCCTGGCCGCAACCCTCGCCACCGCCGAAGTCAGCGACAGCATCGATCACGGCGACCCCGGGGTTTTCATGCACGGCCCGACCTTCATGGCCAACCCGCTGGCCTGTGCGGTTGCGCTTGCCAGCATAGAGTTGCTGCTCGAATCCGGCTGGCAACAGCGTGTTGCGCAGATCGAGCAAGGCTTGAGGCAATGGCTGTCCCCCTGCGAACAAATGCATCAGGTGGCCGAAGTGCGCAGTCTCGGCGCCATCGGCGTGGTCGAAATGAAACAGCCGGTGAACATGATCGAAATTACCCGCCAGTTTGTCGAGGCCGGGGTCTGGGTGCGTCCCTTCGGTAAACTGGTTTACCTGATGCCGGCCTACGTCATCGGCGACGAGGAACTCGAACGGCTGTGCCAATCGGTAGTAACGGTGGTTGGCGCGCAGCGGGATTAAGTTTTAGCGCTCTCGGCCGATAGCGCCAGTAGAGGTCGAAATGAAAAATTCATCACTATTGATATTCCTGCCGATATGCCTGTTTCTGTATGGCTGCGTCGAGCCCGCGCTAGTCGTGGGCCAACCGTCGGCGGCCGTGGACAGCGAAACGGTTGATATTTATTACATCGATCGGCCGCACTGCAATTTCGAAACCATTGCCCACATCAACGTAACCGGCGGTTATTTCTCGCTGCAGGCGATGTTGCGCAGCATGCGCAGGGAGGCGGCCGAGCTGGGCGCAGAAGGACTGTACGTACAGCATACACAGCAGATCAACACCAGGGAATTTCTGGGCACTGCCAGGGCGATTCGCTGCGTGTCCGCCTAGCCGCGATTGCGGTGGTTAAACGTCGGTAGAACAGATCCGCGCGGGATTTCATAACATCGGCGCAGGTCGACGCCAGGCAAGGGCGTCGAACGGTTGAAATCGGCGGTTTGCGGCCTGCTGGCGCCGCGGTAAGACTTCGTTGAGATTTACGGTTTAGTGCAGAAGAACTTTAGTCTTCGGCTTCTTCGTCGTCCTGCTGTTCATCCTCGGGGACGTCTTTCAGAATCTTCTCTTTTTCCTCAGGGGTTAATACCACTGTATCTTCATCTCCCATTGCAACCACCTCGGTACCGGATATTTAGATTGTTGTGTAAGCATTGAGCATCCCTCAAATTATAGTCCAGTTCAAGCTCTTTTGTGATTCTGTTGCAGTATGCAAATAAATTGCCTGACGACCCGCCGCGAGCATTGTCCGAATGATACAATCGAGCGCGGGAGCAGTTACGGCAGCGCCAGATCATGGGCAAGAAGAAAATCCGCGTAAGCGACAGCATGGGTACGGTGGAAATACCGGCCGATGCACTCTACCAGGCGCAAACCCAGCGCGCGCTAGACAATTTCAAAATCAGCCCATTGCGCCTGCCGCCAGTCATGATACGAGCCCTGGCGCTGTTAAAGCAGGCTTGCGCGGCAAGCAACCGCGATCTCGGTAAACTCGACAAACCGCGTGCCGATGCGATTGCCGACGCCGCCGCCGCGATTGCGGCCGGCCGCTACGCGGATCAGTTCCCGATCGATGTATTTCAGACCGGATCCGGCACCAGTAGCAATATGAACCTGAACGAAGTCATTGCCTCGCTCGCCGGCAGCGATTCGCTGGCGGTCGATGCAAACGATCACGTCAACATGGGGCAGAGCTCGAACGATATCTTCCCCTCGGCAATACATGTCGCCGCCAGTCTCGAGGTTCACGAAGCCTTGCTGCCGGCCATCCAGACCATCGAATCCGCGCTGGCGCGACGTATCGAACAGCATCACGACACCATCAAGACCGGGCGTACACACCTGATGGACGCGATGCCGATTTCACTGGCCCAGGAAATGTCCGCCTGGGCCGCGCAGCTGAAATCCGATCGCTACCGCATCCAGACCAGCCTGACCCGCCTGCAGCAGCTCGCCGTCGGCGGCACCGCGGTAGGTACCGGTATCAACACCAGCGCCGATTTCGGCGCACGCGTATGCGAGCGTTTGACGGCCGCCAGCGGCATCCGTTTCAAACCGATGGAGAACCTGTTCGAGGGATTGAGCACGCAAAACACCGCGCTCGAACTCAGCGGCCAGCTCAGAACGCTGGCCGTTTCGTTGAGCAAGATATGCAACGATTTGCGCTGGATGAATTCGGGGCCGCTGACGGGGCTGGGTGAAATCAGCCTCGAGCCTTTACAGCCGGGCAGTTCGATCATGCCCGCCAAGGTCAACCCGGTAATCCCGGAGGCTGTGTTGATGGTCGCTGCCCAGGTCAACGGCAACGACACTACTATCGCGCAGGCCGCGAACGCCGGCAATTTCCAGCTCAACGTGATGCTGCCGGTGATTGCCTACAACCTGCTGCAAAGCATCGACATCCTGGCTAACGCCAGCACCCATCTGGCCGCGGTCATCGACAGTTTCACGGTCAACCAGGATGTGATGTCGCAGAACCTCGCGCGCAATCCGATTCTGGTAACCGCGTTGAATCCCGTCATCGGTTACCGCAAAGCGGCGGAAATAGCAAAACAGGCACTGCGGCAAAACCGTTCTATACTCGAAGTAGCGGTAGAAATGACCGATATCGACGAATCCGAACTGAAGGTTTTACTCGATCCCGGGAAGTTGGCGCGAAATGACCCGGGAAAACCGGAATAAGTCGCTTGCCAATTTAATATTTTACTTCTAGAATTTTAGCTAAATTTTTGAAATATAAAGGTTTATCTTGTTCGCGATATCCTCACGTTTCAGTTCATATGCAAGCCTGGGAAAGCTGACCGCGATACTGTTCCTGGCAACGGTATCGATCAGCCCGCCGATTCAGGCGAACATCGAAGAACAGCGCCTGCTGTTTCACGAGGCGTCGCGCGCGCTCGAACTTGGCCACATCAGCCAGTTCAATCAATTGCTCAAGCGACTGGACGATTACCCGGCGCAGCCTTATCTCGAGCGTGATGCCTTCGTGCATGGCGTCAGCAAGGTCAAGCCCCAGCAGGCCGAGTTGTTTTTCCGGCGTTTTTCGGATTACCCGTTCGTTTACCACGCGCGCGGTAAATGGCTCAGCGTTCTGGCGCGCCGGGGCGACTGGGAAAATTATCTCGCGTTTTTCGACG
>CALJQI010000073.1 GCA_937980285.1 uncultured Gammaproteobacteria bacterium
TATTCCATCTCGACATGCCTCAGCATCGGAAATCGCGCGTCGAAAGTGCGGCGATGATCGCCGGCGATTTGCGCGAGCCGGTCCGCGGGCAAGCTTAACGCCGCTTCATAGGTGCAACGGTTGCGGATCACCAGTCGAGTGCCGCCGCTGCCGTCGATCCGGCGCAGGGTCGAACCGAGCGGATCCGATGGCGTAAAGCCCCAGCGATCGGTGCCGCCGAGCTCCGCGACCTCTTGCGGGCCGAGTTCGCGCGTCATCGACGCATACAGGTTGATGTGCATCAGGCGACGGCGGTAAAAACCGAAAGTTTCGACCAGGCCGTTAACCGCCAGCAGCACGCGGCTTGCCGTGACCGAACCGCTGGCCGTGCCCGCTTTCCACAGATCGCCCTGCCGCGTTAATTCCTCTACCGGCGAATTCTCGAACAGGCGGCAGTCCGACCGCGATACCAGCGCATCGGCGAGGCTGCGCACGTAGCGCGCCGGTTGAATTATCGCGGTACCGGGGGTGCGCAGGCCACCGACGTAGTAATCGCTGCCGCAGATATCACGCATGGCGCCGGCGTCGAGCAGCTCGTAAGGCTCGTTCAGCGAATCCAGGTGCGCGGCGTAATTCCTGTTATGCTCCTGGCCCAGCTTGCCGGCCGCGGCATTGACCTTGCCGCAGGGCTCGAAGGTTTCGTTATCGAATCCGTACTCGGACACTGCGTCGGCGGCAAATGCAATCGCCGCGCGATTCATGCGGATATTGCGCAGATCCTGCGAACTGTCGCCCTCGTAGGATCCGCTGCTCAAGGCATGCGGCAAATCGATCATGAAACCGGAGTTACGCCCTGCCGGCCCGCTTGCGACTTCGCTCGCCTCGAGCAAGACGACGCTCGCCTGCGGTTGCAGCTGACGCAATCGGCGAGCGGCCGACAGGCCGGCAAATCCTGCACCGATCACCAGGTAATCGCAGTCGATATCCTGCTCGAGCGCGGGCAGCGCCCGGCGTGGCGGCAGGATTGCGCTCCAGCCGCTGACACCGAGATCGGCCGGTTTCAGGTCTACGCGCAACATCGGCGATCAGTCGACCGGGTCCTGCGCGTTACGATCGCTGAGATCGATCCAGATGGTCTTGAGTTCGGTGTATTGATCGTGTGCGTGAAGCGAATTATCGCGGCCGCCGAAACCCGACTGCTTGTAGCCGCCGAAAGGCGTGGTGATGTCGCCTTCGCCGTAGCAGTTGATGGTCACCGTGCCGGCCCTGATTTCGCGCGCCGCGCGCAGCGCCTGTTTGCCGTTGGCGCTGAACAGGCTCGCGGCCAGTCCGTAATCGCTATCGTTGGCGATCGCGATCGCCTCGTCGGTGGAGCGCACCGTGATAACCGCCAGTACCGGGCCGAAGACTTCTTCGCGGGCGAGTTTGTCGCCCGGCTTGACCGCGTCGATAACGGTTGGAAAAACGTAACGGCCCTGCTCGGTCTTGCCGCCGACCACCGCCTTGCCTTTTTTCAGGTAGGCCGAAACCTTTTTAAAATGATCCTTGTCGACCAGCGCGCCCAGGTGATGACTCGGATCCAGCGGATCACCGGTTTTCCAGCTGCGCGTGCGCGCGACGATGCGCTTCATCAGTGGCTCCTTGACCGCCTCGTGCACGATCAGGCGCGAACTCGCCGAACAGTTTTCACCCATGTTCCAGAACGCGCCGTTGACGATATGCTCCGCAACCAGGTCCAGGTCCTCGGCATCCTCGAGCACGATGGCGGGATTCTTGCCGCCGCATTCGAGCACGATTTTTTTCAGGTTGGATTCGGCCGAGTATTGCAGAAAGCGGCGCCCGGTTTCTGTCGAACCGGTAAATGACACCATGTCGATCCCCGGGTGCCGCCCCATCGGCTCGCCGACATCGGGCCCCATACCGGGAATCACGTTGAGCACAGCTCGCGGCAGGCCGGCCTCGTATGCCAGTTCGGCGATACGCAGCGCGGTCAGGCTGGTTTGTTCGGCCGGCTTCAACACTACCGAATTACCCGCCGCCAGCGCCGGTCCGATTTTCCAGGCCATCATCAGCATCGGGAAGTTCCACGGCAACACGCAACCGACCACGCCCACCGGTTCGCGAACGACCATGGCCACGGCGTCGTCGCCCACCGGCGCCGACTGGTCGTAAATCTTGTCGACCGCCTCGGCGTGCCAGATCAGGCATTGAATGGTTTCCGGCAAATCGATGGTTTCGCAATCGCGGACCGGTTTGCCGGAATCGATGCTTTCCATGACCGCGAGTTCGTGGCTGTTACGTTTCATCAACCTGGCCAACCTGATTAGTACCGCCTTGCGTTCGGCCGGATGAAGCCGGCTCCAGCGCCCGTCATCGAAAGCCTCACGCGCCTTTTTGACGGCGAAATCGACGTCTTTTGCGTCGCAGGCGGCGATCTTCGCAATCGTCTTGCCGCTGGCCGGGTTAATCGAGGCGAATGTCTTTTTCGACTTCGCCGCCTGGAACTTGCCGTCGATGAATGCGTTTAACGGCAGGTTCAGCTCCTGTGCGATCGCCTGGTACTCGGCGTGGGTGAGTAACTCGGTCATCAGCCTTTACCCTCTTTGATATCTGCGAAAGTTGTATTCATGACTCGGATCACCTGTTCGAGTGAGCGCTTGTCGTCTTTATTGAGCGGTTGCAGGGGTTTGCGCGGCGGCCCGGACGGCAGGTTGCGCCCGCCCATGCCGTGCTTGACGCACTGGATGAACTTGCCGCCCTGCTCCAGCACGCGCATCAGCGGCATCATCGCCGACATGATCCTGCGGCCCTTGTCGAAATTACCCTCGAGCGCGCAAGCCTGGTACAGGGCGATATGGATTTCAGGCGCGAAATTCGATCCGGCGCAAACCCAGGAGCGCGCGCCCCAGGCGAAAAATTCCAATGCCTGGTCGTCCATGCCGCAGGACAACTGGATGTGCGCATAATCCCGCGCCAGTAAATGCACCCGGTTTGGATCGCCGGAACTCTCCTTGATGGCGCAGAAATTGGGCGAGCGGCCGACGCGGTCGAGATACTCCTCGCCCATGTGCGCGCTCATGCGATCGGGGAAGTTATACAGCATGATGGGCAGATTCGCGGCGCGGTCGATGGCAAGCGCGTGCAACGCGTTCTCGCGTTCGGTGGGCACCGCGTAAGGCGGTGTCGCCACCAGCAGCGCGTCGGCACCGGTCTGCAGCGCTGCCTTTGCGTACTCGATCGAATCCTCGGTACGGATCGCGCCGGTGCCGACGATACAGGCGACCCGGCCCTTGATGCGTTGTTTGATGAACTTCATCAGTTCGAAACGCTCTTCCATCGTCTGCGCGTAGTACTCGCCCGTGGTGCCGGCGGAGATAATGCCGTGCACCCCGGCGTCGATCAGGAAATCGACGATCTCGGCGAGACGATCGTAATCGATACTGTAGTCATCCCGGTACGGAGTTAT
>CALJQI010000074.1 GCA_937980285.1 uncultured Gammaproteobacteria bacterium
ATGCGCACTCGATAACAAGCTGCAGCAGTTACTGCTACGCGCAATCGACAAGCTCGGGCTTAGCGCGCGCAGTTATCACAAGCTACTCAAACTGGCGCGCACCATCGCCGACCTGGCGCAGGAGGATCGTATCCATGCGGATCATATCGGTGAGGCCATTTCTTATCGGCAACAGGACAGGCGTCAATTGTGACAGCGAAGCCCGGGCGGGTATTGCTTTCCTGGCTTTCGCGGCTGTATCGCGAGCTTGGAAAGTTTAGCTGATTGCCCTTGTTGATACTGCGAGTATGTCTCGAGATCCCGGATAAACGCTATCGCGTTTTCCGGGATGACATCGCCTTAGGGCGATGTCACTTTGATTGATCGAGGATATATTCTACTACGGCCTTGATCTGCTCGTCGCTGTACTGGGAACCGCCGCGCGGCGGCATGGCGCCGATACCGCTGATAGCCGAAGCGATCAGGCCATCCACACCCTTGGCAAGACGCGAACTCCAGGCGCCGGGATCGCCAATTTTCGGTGCGCCGGCGGCGCCGGTAGTGTGGCATGCGAGACAGGCGCCCTGGTAAAGTTGGTCGGGCGACTTGCTCGCCGCGTCACCCGCCGCCGAGGCGGCTGCCATATTGTCGCGTAGCTGGGCCAGGGTTACCACCGGCTTAAGCCGCATGGCGATATCTTCCACGCTGTCTACGACTTCGACCATCGGCTCTTCGTCGCTACCAGGACCAATGAGAACCTCTCCGATTATCAAGGCAATCAGTAACAGTCCACCGAGTACGGTGATATTATGCGTCGAAAAAGTATCGTGTTGAGTGGCACTCACTTGTGTCTCCGGGAATCGGGTGGCTCTGAAACGCAGCGCATTATCGTCGAAAAGCACCCAATTCGCAAAAAAATATTCGCCCAATCCACCTAAACCGCGACGCGATAGTTTACAATCACCCGCTGCCCATGGGGCATTACAGGAATTACCATGCGCTCGTAGCTCAGTTGGATAGAGTGTTGGCCTCCGAAGCCAAAGGTCGTGGGTTCGACTCCCGCCGAGCGCGCCATTCCTTTCGATGCCGTATCAGTTCGAAGATTTCTGTCCACAGGCCGTCGCGAGCGCAGCAGCTGCAAGGCGGAATTCGGCGAGATGGCGCGAGCGTACACACGGTACGTGAGCGTCTCGAGTCGAATTCCAACGCCGCAGATGCAAGCGCAGCAGGCCTGCAGGCAAAAAAAAGGCCCAACCAGTATTTGGTCGGGCCATAAAATAAGTCAAAACCTGAGGAGGAGGAGGGGGTTTTAACTTTTTGCCAGGGCAGGAGTCCTGCCGCAACGGCAATGATGCAATAATAAGGACGAAACTGTTATAATAACAGTTACAATTTTTTCAAAATCATTGCATAACAGTTGAGAAAAAACCATGACAGTTAAGCGCCCGGAAACCTATAAATACGACCAGGTTTCGCGCTACATCAACGAGCTAATCGAGAAGGGCGATCTCAAACCCGGCGATAAGGCGCCCTCGCTGCGCAAACTCAGCAAGCAACTCGGGGTCAGCATTGCCACGATTACCCAGTCATATATCAACCTCGAAGACCAGGGAATCCTGAGCGCGAAACCGCAATCCGGATTTTACGTCAACGCGCTGGTCGATCAAATCAACGATATCGACAAGCCCGCGGCGACCCACGGCCGCGCCCGGCGCGTGCGCTTCGGCGACCTGTTCGAGCAAGTTTTCCGTAACGCCAACAATCCGCGCCTGACACCGTTCGGCATATCCAATCCGTCGATGGATTTCATGCCGGTCAAGTCGCTGACGCGCGCGACACGCAGTATCATCAGTCGATATCCGCAAAAGAGCATGGATTACCTGTTTCCGCCCGGCGACCGCAAGCTGCGCGAACAGATCGCGCAGCAGTATGCGCAGAATTACACGCGCGTCAATCCCGACGATATCATCATCACTTCCGGGGCCACCGAGGCGCTGTCGATCAGCCTGCGCACCGTCGCCAAGCGCGGCGATATTATCGCGGTCGAATCGCCGACCTATTTTGCCGTGCTGCGCATGATCGAGCAGATGGGCATGCTGGCGGTCGAAATCGATACCGACCCGATTACCGGACTGAACATCGATGCGCTCGAGGAAGCCTTCGACACCATGGACATCAAGGCGGTGATGGCATCGCCCAACACCAGCAATCCACTGGGCTGCCAGATGCCGGAGGAAAGAAAGCGCGAACTGGTAAACCTGCTCGCCGAGCGTGACATCCCGCTGATCGAGGACGACGTCTACGGCAGCGTCTATTTTGGCGACAAGCCGCCCCGCCCCGCCAAGTCCTACGACCTCAACAACATCGTGCTGAGCTGCTCGTCGTTTTCCAAAACACTGGCGCCGGGCCATCGCGTGGGCTGGGTGATCGCGGGCCGCTACCATAAAAAATTCCTGCAATTCAAACAGGCCTGGTCGTCGGCGACCTCGTCGATCAATCAGTTGGCGCTGGCCGAGTTCCTCAGCAGCGGGCAATACGACCGGCACCTGGCCCGCCTGCGCGTCGCGATGCGCGAACAGGTCGAACGGGGCCGTTTCATGATTGCCAAGAATTTCCCCGAAGGCACCCGGATTTCACATCCGCACGGCGGTAACGTACTGTGGGTGGAAATGCCCGAGACCTGCGATTGCATAGATATTTTCAACCGCGCGCTGGAACACAACATCGCTATCAGCCCGGGCATCATGTACTCGGCAACGCGCCGCTTCAGGAATCACCTGCGCATCAACTGCGGCGCTCCGTGGAACGAAACCACCGAGGCGGCACTGAAAACCCTGGGTAAAATCGTTTGCGATTGCCGTTCGGCCTAGTCCGGATATCTTACCGATTTCCTGCTGCAAGGTTCTCGCGACGTAAAACGATGAGATATCCGGGCTAACCCGCCTGCTGTTCTATCGCCTCGATGGTTTCGCTTAGCTGCAGCCAGTCCTCCTCCGCCAGCTCCAGCCGCTTCTGATTTTCGGACTGGGCCGTAAGCGTCGAGTTCAGCGTTTCCCGGTTACTCTCCTCGTAGATCGAATTATCGCTTAGCCTCTGCTCCAGTAGTTCCCGCTTTTCATTCAGGCTGCTAATTTCGCGTTCGATTTTTTTCAGGCGACTAAAGTGCGCTTTCAACTGGCGGCGCGCCTTCTGGCTGTTTCCCGCGCGCTGTGTCGGGCTGTTTTGCGCACCGGCCTTGCGCTGCGCCAGCCAGGCAGGGTAAGCATCGAGGTCCTGATCGAATCTTTGCACCGCGCCCCGGTCGACCAGCCACAAATCGTCGCAAAC
>CALJQI010000075.1 GCA_937980285.1 uncultured Gammaproteobacteria bacterium
GAAAGGCTATGTGATTTCGCACCCGGACGGCTTCGGTTTCGTTAAACCGGATTCGGGCGGCAAGGATATTTTCCTGCCGGCGCGGCAAATGCGAACCCTGATGAATGGCGACAGGGTGGCGGTCAAGATCACCAGTTTCGACCCGCAGCGCGAACGTTCCGAGGGCGCGCTGATATCGGTGCTGGCGCGCGCCCACGAAACCCTGGTAGGAAGATACCACCGTGAAAGCGGGATCGAGTTTGTCGTGCCCGACGATAAACGCCTGGTGCAGGACGTACTGCTGAATCGCGAGGTTGGCCACAAGGCCAACCCCGGCGATATCGTGCTGGTGCGCATCACCGAGTATCCGTCCAACCACAGTCAGCCGATCGGCCTGATCGAGCGCGTGCTGGGGCAGGAAAACGCGCCCGGCATGGAGGTGACGATCGCGGTTAATACGCATCACATACCGCACCAGTGGAATGACCAGGTGCTGCAATCGATACGGAATTTATCCGAGCAGGTGGCCGAAAAGGATAAAAAGGGCCGTCGCGATCTGCGCAAACTCAAGTTTGTCACCATCGATGGCGCCGACGCGCGGGATTTCGACGACGCGGTATACTGCGAACCGCTTGCCAACGGCTACCGGCTCTATGTCGCCATCGCCGACGTGGCGCACTATGTCGATATCGACTCCGCGCTGGATCGCGAAGCGCGCGAGCGCGGCACCTCGGTTTACTTCCCCGGCGAAGTGATCCCGATGCTGCCAGAAATCCTGTCCAACGGACTATGCTCGCTCAACCCCGACGTGGATCGCCTGTGCCTGGTGTGCGCGATGGATATCAACGAGCAGGGCACGATCAAGCAATTCGATTTTTTCGAGGCGGTGATTCACTCGCACGCGCGCCTGATTTACGACGACGTGGCCGCGGTCGTGTTCGACGGCGCCAGGCCCGGCAACAAACCAATTGCCGCCGTGGTCGACGAATTGCAGCAGCTGAGACAGGCGTACCGCGCGCTGTCGAAAGCGCGGCGCCGGCGCCACGCGATCGAATTCGAGACCCGCGAAGTGATTTTCAAGTACAACCGCGAGCGCAAGATCGAAGCTATTGTGCCCTATCAGCGCAACCAGGCGCATATGCTGATCGAGGAATGCATGATCGCGGCCAATATCTGCGCGGCGCGGCTGCTTAAACAGAAGAAATTACCGACGCTTTATCGAATTCACGAGGGCGCCAATGTCGACAAGCTGCCCAACCTGCAGGAATTCCTGGCCAGTTTCGGCATTGCGCTGAGCAGCGAAAACCCGACGCCGACCGATTTTGCCAGGATCGTCGAACAGGCGAGGCAGCGCCCGGAATCGGACATGATCCAGACCGTGGTGCTGCGCACGCTGCTGCAGGCCAGTTACAGCCCCAACAGCAAGATCGGTCATTTCGGCCTGGCGTTGAAGGATTATGCGCATTTCACCTCGCCGATCCGCCGCTTTCCTGACCTGCTGGTGCATCGTGCCATCAAGCACTGGATCAGGCACCAGGATAGAGCGGGCTTTAGCTATGACCTGGCGCAGATGACGGCGCTGGGTGAATCCTGCTCACGCTATGAACGCCGCGCCGAGGACGCGACCCGCGACGCGTCGGACTGGCTCAAATGCGAATTCCTGCAAAAGCATATCGGTAACCAGTACAGCGGTATAGTCACCTCGGTGACCAACTTCGGCCTGTTCGTGCAACTCGACGACCTGTTGATCGATGGCCTGGTCCACGTGACCGCGCTGAAGCGCGATTATTATCACTTCGACCCGGCGCATCATCGACTGGTGGGCGAACTCAGCGGTCGTCACTACCGCCTCGGCGACCGCTTGATGGTCGAAGTCGTCCGTGTCGACATGGAGGACCGCAAGATAGATTTCGACCTGGTCGCCGTGGTCGGTGAAAAGGCCGACGTGAAAACCCGGCGCAAGGGCAAGAAAGACAAGACCCGCGGCAAGGGGCGCAAGAAATCCGATCGCGGCAAGTCGAAAGCGCATCGCAAGTCGCGATGAGTTCGGGTTTCGTATACGGCATCCACGCGGTATCGAGTCGATTGCAGCAATCGCCGCGGCATTGCCGGCGCTTATACTGCGCCGACAAGCGTAATCCGAGGCTATTGCAGTTGATCGAGCAGGCGCGCGAGGCCGGTATCGAAGTCAGTATCGAGAGCCGGGCGCGGTTGAGCGCGCGCTGCGATAGCGACAAACACCAGGGCTGCTTGCTGGAAACGGTTACCACCGGGCCGCTGGCGAGTTTCGAGGATATCCTGTCGGAAATTGGCGATCAAAGCCTGTTGCTGGTTCTCGACGGGGTGCAGGATCCGCATAATCTCGGCGCCTGCCTGCGTACCGCGGACGCCTGCGGGGTCGATGCCGTGATTATCCCCAAAGACCGTTCGGTGAAGATGAATGCCACCGTGCGCAAGGTGGCCGCCGGCGGCGCCGAAACCGTGCCGTTGATCGAAGTCACCAACCTGGCGCGCAGCCTGAAGGATTTGAAACAGGCCGGGGTGTGGATTTACGGCACCGGCGATCGCGCCAGCGCCAGTCTGTACGAGCACGATTTCCGCGGCCCCGTCGCGTTGGTCATGGGGGCGGAGGGCTCGGGCCTGCGCCGCCTGACGATGGAATCCTGCGATCACCTGGTCAGCTTGCCGATGCTGGGGCAGGTCGAAAGCCTCAATGTGTCGGTCGCCACCGGCGTCTGCCTTTACGAAATCCTGCGTTCGCGCTCCTCCGTCAAAACCTGATTTTCAAGATTAATTTCTCGCGGGGACGCGGAGAACGGGGAGCGCAGGGAAATGGTGATAAATTCCTGGCTGGAACGATGCTGCCAGGTATTCATAACCCTTCAGCCCCGGCGATCTCGGCGTCACCTGCGTTCCCCGCGAGAAACCTTTCCCTGAACCCTTGCAGGCATAGTAGGGGTCGGGTACAATCCGCGCTCCTTGATTTGGCGCGCCTTGACGCATCGAATCGCTCCTTGCTCCACAGGCGTTGACCTGGGGGCTTTTTCCCACGAGGAGAACAATGAGACATTACGAAATCGTGTTTCTGGTCCACCCTGACCAGAGTGAGCAGGTGCCCGCGATGGTGGAACGCTATCGCAGCATGATTACCAACTCCGGTGGCGCCGTCCATCGCGAGGAGGACTGGGGTCGCCGTCAGCTCGAATTCCCGATCAAGAAAATTCACAAGGCGCACTACGTGCTGATGAATATCGAGTGCAGCAAGGACATCCTCGATGAGCTCGAGTCGGCATTCCGCTTCAATGACGCCGTACTGCGTCACCTGACGCTGAGCTGCAAGGCCGCCGTCACTGAAAAATCGGCGATGATGACAGAAGTCGAGCGCGAAGAATCGAGCAAGACCGCCGATCGCAAGCCTGCTGCAGCCAGTGGCGAATCAGAAGCCCCTGAAACAAAGCCTGCGGAGGAAGCTGACGCCGAAGTCCCGCAAGCAGAGGCCGCAGAAGCGGTTGTCGCCGAAGCCGAATCGACCGAAGAACCCAAAGCGGTTGCCACCGAAGCAGGAGCTGAATAGTCATGTCACGTTATTTTCGACGCAAGCGTTTTTGCAAGTTCACCGCGGAAGGTATCGACCAGATCGACTACAAGGATCTGGAAACCCTGAAAGAGTACATTACCGAAACCGGTAAAATCGTGCCCAGTCGTGTCACTGGAACCAAGGCAAAGTACCAACGCCAGCTGGCGACCGCGATCAAGCGCGCGAGGTTTCTTTCCCTTTTGCCATACACCGACCAGCATAAACTGAGATAAACGCGGTGGGTGTCACGATGCTGGCACTGGCAAGATATACCCTGAAAGGGCCGTACCAGGCGATGGCTGTGGTCGGGCTGCTGGCGATAATCGCTGTGTTTATCGTGCCCGTTATGGGCTACACACCGGTTAGCGTCATCCTGGCGTTTATAACCAACCTGCTGGCGGTGGTGCTGGTCGGATTGATCATCCTGACCCAGGGGTCGGCAGCCGGTGTCAAGGTGATCGCGGTTTCGGCGCTGGCGCTATCGCTAGCCGCCTGGATGGGATTGAATTCGGCGGAACCGGGCCTGTCGATGGCCCTGTTGCAATGGTTGCCGGTGATAGTACTGGCGCAGATCCTGCGCAGCAGTAATTCGCTGGCGCTGACGCTGCTGGCGGGGATGCTGATTGGCGTGCTGGTGATCGCGTTCCAGTTCCTGTTCTGGACGGACCTGGAATCCAGCTGGATGGCGCAACTGGCCCAGCGTCGCGAGGGAGACGCGCAAATTGGCAGGGAAGAGGCCGAACAGCTGCTGCAGTTCGTTCGCCTGATGATGCTGTTGATGGCGTCGAGCCTGTACCTGATGTACATCCTGGTGATTTTTATCGCCAGATGGCTGCAGGCCAGGCTGGCGGATTCGCAGGGCTTCGGCCAGGAGTTTCGAGCGCTGGCGCTGGGAAAACGGCCGGCCCTCGTTGCCGTGATCGTCGTGCCGCTGGGTTTGTTCCTGCAGCAGGCATGGTTGATAAGTTTTGCTTTTATTGTAGTTATCGCATTTATGTTCCAGGGAATCGCCGTCGTGCATTCCCGGCTAGCGGCCAGGAAACAGGCTTACGGATTGTTTGTCCTGTTTTATGTGTTGCTGGTTTTCACCTGGCAGATTACGGGCGTATTGACCGCAATCACCGGGATTGTCGATAACTGGCTGGACTTCAGGAAAAAGTCTGAAGACCGGAATAACGTTAATTGATTGATTAAGAGGTGATCCGATGGAAGTTATCCTGATGGAAAATATTGAAAACCTGGGTTCGGTAGGCGACAAGGTCAACGTCAAGGCCGGATTTGCGCGTAACTACCTGGTGCCGCATGGAAAGGCCAAGATGGCAACCGCCGCAAACCTGGCCGAGTTCGAAGCGCGCCGCGCGGAACTGGAAAATGCCGCCGCCGAGGCCCTGGCAATCGCGGAAACGCGTAAGCAGGCGATCGAGGCGCTGGGCGCAATCGAGATCACCGCGCGTGTCGGTTCCGAAGGCAAGCTGTTCGGTTCAGTGGGCGTCGCCGACGTTTGCGACGCCATCGAGGCGCTCGGTGGAGACGTGCAGAAAAGCGAAGTACGCATGCCGGAAGGCGCGCTGCGGGTAACCGGCGAGCACGTGGTCGATATCCACCTGTATACCGATGTCGATACCCAGGTTACGGTGAATATCATCGGCGAAGAATAAATTTCCGCGGCGAAGTTCATTTTTGTGAAAGGCTACCAATTTGGTAGCCTTTTCATTTTCGGCCTCGACTAAAAAGGGGTATCATAATCGGCCCATGTCGAAGCCCCAGAATCCAGCAAATGTCTGAAATCACCTCCCGCGTGGCCGAGCTCAGCCAGCGCGTCGACGACCTCAAGGTCCCGCCGCATTCGCTGGAGGCGGAGCAATCCGTTATCGGCGGCCTGATGCTGGATAACCGTTCCTGGGACGATATCGCCGATATCGTCAACGAGAAGGATTTTTACCGCCACGACCACGCGCTGATTTTCAGGGCCATTGCCGCGCTCGCCGAGGACGACAAGCCTTACGACGTGGTCACCGTCTCCGAATGGCTGGGTTCGCGCGGCGAACTCGAGAATATCGGCGGGCTGGCCTATCTCAGCATTCTCGCCAACGACACCCCGACCGCGGTCAACGTCAAGGCTTACGCCGGCATCGTGCGCGAGTACTCGGTACTGCGCAGCCTGATCCAGATCGGCAACGAAATCTCCGCCAGCGCCTACAATGCCGATGGCCGGCCGAGCAAGGAGTTGCTCGACGACGCCGAGCGCAAGGTATTCATGATTGCCGAGCAAAGCGCCGGCAACCGCGAAGGCTTCGAGGCCATCAACGACCTGCTCGGGCGCGCGGTAAAGCGGGTCGAGGAAATGTACCGCAACAAGGAGGCGATTACCGGTATCGCTACCGGTTTCGGCCAGTTCGATGACAAGACTTCCGGCCTGCAGAAGTCGGACCTGATCATCGTCGCCGGCCGCCCGTCGATGGGCAAGACCAGCTTTGCGATGAATATCGCCGAAAACGCGGCGCTGCACAACGAACAGGCGGTTGCCGTGTTCAGCATGGAAATGCCGGGCGAGCAGCTGGCGCTGCGCATGATGTCTTCGCTGGGAAGAATCGATTCGCATAACCTGCGTACCGGCCGCCTCGACGACCACGACTGGCCGCGGCTGATTTCGTCGGTCAACATGCTATCCAAGGCGAAGCTGTTCATCGATGACACACCCGCGCTGACGCCGACCGAACTGCGCGCACGCACGCGCCGGCTGAAACGCGAACACGGGCTCGACCTGGTGGTTATCGACTACCTGCAGCTGATGCAGGTCTCCGGAAGCACCGAAAACCGGGCGACCGAGATTTCCGAGATATCGCGTTCGTTAAAGGCGCTGGCCAAGGAGCTCAACGTACCGGTGATCGCGCTGTCACAGCTCAATCGCAGCGTCGAACAGCGTCCCGACAAGCGGCCGGTAATGTCGGATTTGCGCGAGTCGGGCAGTATCGAGCAGGACGCCGACGTCATCCTGTTCATCTATCGAGACGAAGTCTACAACCAGGAAACCGCCGACAAGGGCATCGCCGAACTGTTGATCCGAAAACAGCGTAACGGCCCCATCGGCATGGTCAAGCTGGCATTCCTGGGACAGTACACGCGCTTCGAAAACCTGGCCTTCGACGACTACGGGGGCGAGTTTGAATAGCCATGGAGCAAACCGGCACCCACGTGCAGTCATCGATCTCGAAGCATTAAGGCACAATCACCGGTACCTCAAAAAAACCGTTGGCGATAGCCGGCTGATCGCGGTGGTCAAGGCCGATGCCTACGGTCACGGCGCGATCGAAGTGACGCGCGCACTCGATCATGCCGACGCCTTTGCGGTCGCCTCTGTCGGCGAAGCGATCGCGCTGCGAGAAGCCGGCGTCGGGCAAAAAATCCTGGCTCTCGGCGGCTTCACCACCGCGATCGAGCTGCAAACCTGCATCGGCCTCGGCATCGATCCGGTGTTGCACCATCAGTTTCACCTCGATCGCCTGCGCGACGGCGGTGATCTGGGCGATCTCGACGTCTGGTTGAAAATCGATTCCGGCATGGGGCGGCTCGGTTTCGCCATCGACAGGACCCACGAAGTGATCGATACGCTGCACAATCTCGATACCCTGGGCAGCATTCGCATGATGACGCACCTGGCAAGCGCGGACGACGTCGACAATTCCTTCACCGACGCCCAGGTCGAAAATATCAAGTCGCTGGATCTCGACAACTACGAGTGGGCGATCGCCAATTCGGCGGGGATTCTCGGCTGGCCGAATGCGCATCACCTGTGGGTGCGCGCCGGCATTGCGCTTTACGGCGCCGATCCGCTGTCAGATCGCAAGAACGCGCAGCGCGAGTTGCGGCCGGTGATGACGATGAAGTCGGTGGTGCTGGCGGTTAATCCGCATGTGAAAGGCGACCTGATCGGCTATGCCAACAGCTTCGCCTGTCCACGCGACATGGAGATCGCCGTCGTCGCCTGCGGTTACGCCGACGGTTACCCGCGGCACAAGGTCGATACCGCGCAGGTCGAGATCGCCGGGCAATTGTGCGACGTGGTCGGAAGGGTGTCGATGGATATGGTCACGGTCGATGTCAGCGCGCTGCCGGATGTCGGCGTAGGCGACGAGGTGACGCTGTTCGGGACTTCTCCGGGAGTCAACGATCTCGCCGATTGCTCGCAAACCATCGCTTACGAAATCCTGTGCAACGTCGGCGGCCACGCCAGGCGCGAGTACATCGGCTAATTCTCGTTTTTCCTGCCATTCAGGATTGATGGTGGGCCCCATACCAGGCTG
>CALJQI010000076.1 GCA_937980285.1 uncultured Gammaproteobacteria bacterium
GTCAAGGCCGACGTCGAGCAGGAACTGCGCGCCGACGAATTGCGCCAGATACTGGCGGATCAGCAACGCGAGCTCGACACCCTGAAGGACAGCATTTCCGACGCTGGCAAGGAAATCGAAAAAGAAGCCAGCGCCGTTGCCGAGGCCGGTGCATCGCTTGCCGATAGCGTCGATGAACTGCCTGATCACGATCCGCTTCCGGATCTGGACGCGGTTGAGGTGCCGGCTGCGGAAGCATCCACCAGGCCCAAAGTCGATGAGGCCGCCAGTGACGTCCCGGCTGCGGAAGAATCCGCCAGGCCCAAATCCGATGAAGTCGCCAGTGACGTGAAATCATGAGCGAAGCGGAAAACCCGGAGGAAGATAAAAGCGGCAGCCTGATGTCGCACCTGGTCGAGCTGCGCGATCGCGTGGTGCGCATGGTGCTTGCGATTCTGGTGCTATTCCTGGGTATGTTCTACTGGGCCAACGATATATATGTCTATCTCGCGGAGCCCTTGACGCGCCACCTGCCGGATGACGCGAATATGATCGCCATCGATGTCGCTTCTCCGTTTCTGACGCCTTTCAAACTGGTGCTGATGCTGGCGGTTTTCCTGGCGATGCCGGTGATTCTCTATCAAATGTGGGCTTTCGTGGCGCCGGGGCTTTATTCCAACGAGAAACGAATCGCCGGTCCGCTGCTGGTGTCGAGCATCCTGCTGTTTTATGCCGGCGTGGCCTTCGCCTACTATGTCGTGTTTCCGCTGGTGTTCGGATTCTTTACCAGCATCGGTCCCGAAATAGTCAACATATCGACCGATATCGGGCGTTACCTCGATTTCGTGCTGGCGCTGTTCTTCGGCTTCGGGCTGGCCTTCGAGGTGCCGATAGCCACCATCATCCTGGTTGCCATCGGTTTTACCACGCCGAAGAAACTTTCCGAGAAACGCCCCTATGTCATCGTCGGCGCTTTCATCATCGGCATGTTCCTGACCCCGCCGGACGTCATTTCGCAGGTATTGCTGGCGCTGCCGATGTGGGTGCTGTTCGAAGCCGGCCTGATTGCCTCGGCCATCATCTTCAAGGATCGCGAGCAGGAAGACGAGGAAGAGGACGATGATATCGAGGATGAAACCGGGCTGGCTACCGCTTCGGACAATCATCCGCTGACCGATGAAGAAATGGAAGCCGAGCTCGACCAGGCCGAGGCCGACGAGGCCGGCCTCGATAAAAACACCTGATCCCCGCCAAATCCTGTTCTCGATAACGGATCCTGGGTTAGTAACCAGTCATCCCGGTAAGATCCAGGTCGCGCATGGCGGGTGCAATATCTGTATTTTCCTCAAATAATGCCGCGATCAACCGATAACCCAGGTATGAACAAAGGTTTGCGACATTTACTTGCGCTTTTACTGTTGGCGCTGGGCACGCCCGCGGCGGCGCTGGAACTGTTTGGCGTGGCGCTGGAATCGGTCAGCCGTGACGAATTACGCGCCGCGGCCGCGCAAGCCGGTCTGCTGCTGGAGCGCGAGGGCGGCGAAGACACCTGGTACGACGTCTACGACAGTTCGACCGTGCTTGCCGGTTCGACCCGGTTTTACCTGGGTTTCGTCAAACAGGACCAGCGCTTCGCCTTCGCCGAGTATGAGTTCAGGGGTTTGAGTCACAAGCGCCTGTTACGTCAGCTGAAGCTTAAATACGGTGAGGCCGAAGTGCAGGGCGGTCGCTTCGTTTCCGATCACCGCTACCGCTGGCAGCGCGACGGCATCCAGATAGAACTCAGCAGCGACTGGCAGCGTTACAGCACCCGTCTGACCTACCTGATTCCGCAAAACATGCGCGATTTGCTGGCTGAAAGAGCGGCTTATAAAAGCCAGCCGCAGGCCGAGGCCGCGCAGGTTTCGCTTTACTGATTACCGCCCGTCGCCCGAATCGGGCCGTTGGTCATCGAAACCGCTGCCAGGCCGGCAAAAGCACTGACCTTGACTAGACTTATAGTGTCTCAATCTATTTGTCGCCATGAACATAAACAGCCCCGCCAATTCGCCTTACGCGATCCCCGAAGCCAGCCGCAGCGCGGTCGAGGGTATCCGTGAGCAATTGACGCGCCTCGACCAGAACGTCGCCGAGGTCGCCAGCAGCGAGGGCAGTGACTCGTTCGCCCCGGGCTCGCGCGAACGCGCCCTGGTGGAACAGCAGGAAATCGTGCAGGCCGTGCGAGCCAACGCTCGATCGCTCGAAGTCGCCAACAAGACGCTTGGCACCATAATCGATATCAAGGTCTGAATCCGCCGCAACCCGAAACCGGCAGCCGCGATGGTGACGGTTAACCCGAATTCGCTTTTACGCTATCATGCGGATTAATCGACCCGTTGTTTCGAAAAACCCAATGACCAATACTTCTGCGACGCTGCGCCGTCCGACCCTGCTTGTTATTCTGGATGGTTTCGGCATCAACCCCGATCCCACCGACAACGCCATCGAGCTGGCGGCAACGCCGAATTTCGATCGCTATTTTACCGACTACCCGATGACTACCCTGCAGGCCTCCGGCCGGGGTGTCGGCCTGCCTGCCGGGCAGATGGGTAATTCCGAAGTCGGCCACATGACCATCGGCAGCGGCAGCATCGTCAAGCAGGACCTGGTGCGCATCGACGACGCCATCGAGGATGAAAGTTTTTATCAGAATCCGGCCCTGTTGAGCGCGGTCGAGGCGGCGCGCGAAGCGCAACGGCCGCTGCACCTGATGGGGCTGGTTTCGGACGGCGGCGTACACAGCCATATCGATCACCTGGCGGCGCTGATCCGGCTTTGTCATCGCAACCAGGTAGTGCCCCAGCTGCACATGATTACCGACGGCAGGGATACCGCGCCGCAGGCGGCGCTGGGCTATATCCCGGAACTCGAAGCCCTGCTCGAGGACTGCGGCGGTCACATTGCCACGATTTCGGGCCGATACTACGCGATGGACAGGGACCAGCGCTGGGAGCGGGTGCAAATGGCCTGGGAAAATATCGTGCATGGCCGCGGCGTAGCCGCCGAATCGGCCGCGCAGGCGATACAGCAGAGTTACGATGCCGGCAAAAACGATGAGTTCATATTACCTTCCCGTTTGCCGACCTGGGTCCAGCCGCAGGCCGGCGACGAAATGATCTTTTTCAATTTTCGCAACGATCGCGCACGCCAGGTCTGCGCCGCCTTTGCGCTCGAGCGATTCGACGAGTTCGAGCGCGGCCCGGACTATGGGCCGTTAAACGTCACCACCATGACCTATTACGATTCGACACTCGGCGCGCCGATCGCTTTTTCACCGATGCGGCCAGAGACGACGCTCGGCAGCGTCATCAGCGATGCCGGGTTCCGCCAGTTGCACTGCGCCGAAACCGAAAAATATGCTCACGTCACCTTTTTCTTCAATGGCGGCCGCGAACCGCCCTACCTGGGCGAAGATCGCCGGCTGATCGATTCGCCGCGGGTCGCGACCTATGATCTGCAGCCGGAAATGAGCGCGGCCGGGGTCGCGGATGCCGTGATCGAGGCAATGCAATCGGGCGACTACGAATTCGTCGTCGTTAATTTCGCCAACGGCGATATGGTCGGCCATACCGCGGTTCGCGAGGCGATTATCGAGGCCGTGGAAGTACTCGACCGGGAAGTAGGGCGGGTGCTCGAAACCGCGATTGACTGTCAGTACTCGGTTTTACTGACCGCCGATCACGGCAATTGCGACCAGATGGTCGATCCCGATAGCGGTAAACCGCATACCCAGCATTCGAATCATCCGGTGCCCTGCCTGATTATCGATGACGGGGTGACGACACTGGCGCAGGGTGAGAATTTGTCGGCGATTGCGCCGACGATATTGCAGCTTATGGGGATTTCGCAGCCTGAGGCGATGACCGGATCATCGGTGATTATGGACGATTGGTCCGAATTACCTTGATCACGGGCGAAATTTTAGTAATGATTGGACATTGTAGTGCGCGATTTAAATAATAAACATGGCAACCTTAAACGAAACACTTGAAGAAATTACGCTGTTTCGCGGGATGTCCGAGGAAGATATAGAAAATATCGCCTCGCAGACCGTTATCCGCCAGTTTCCGAAAAACACCGTAATCGTCAGTCAGGGCGATGAAACTGATTCGTTTTACGTGATTTTGCAGGGCAAGGTCGACGTTTTCCTGCACAATGACAAGGGCAAGGAAATCATCATCAATACGATGGGCGAAGGCGAGGCTTTCGGTGAACTCGCCCCGCTGGGCGGCATTCCGCGCCAGGCCAGCATCATCACCACCGAGGATTCCACCTTCGGCATCATATCGCGCCAGGTTTTCATGGATACGATGCTGACCAGACCAACCGTCAGCATGCAGATCATCGATTTGCTGATACACCGCATCCAGGACCTGACCGAGGAAGTCAGCAGCCTCGCGCTGGAAGACGTTTACAACCGCGTGGTGCGCGTGCTCTACAAGCATGCGGACGCGGTGGGCGAGAAACTGGTGACCGAAAAACTGACCCAGCAGGACATCGCCAGCCGCGTCGGCGCTACCCGCGAAATGGTGCATCGCATCCTGAAGGAATTGAAAACCGGCGGTTATATCTCGATAGAAGGTAAACATATCACAATCGAGAAGAAACTCCCGCCCGGCTGGTAAAGCTTGCCGCAAAAAAGTGCTAACATAGCGCCAATTTTTTTTGAGGCCGGAAAAAGTGGCGGGTCATAGCAAGTGGGCAAATATTCAACACCGCAAGAAGGCGCAGGACGCCAAGCGCGGTAAACTGTTTACCCGTTTAATCAAGGAGATCGTGGTCGCGGCCAGGGCCGGCGGCTCGGATCTCGACGCCAACGCCTCGTTGCGCAGCGCGGTCGACAAGGCCAAATCCCAGTCGGTACCCAAGGACGCGATCGAGCGCGCGGTCAAGCGCGGCGCCGGTGAG
The DNA here is from genome assembly GCA_937980285.1 of uncultured Gammaproteobacteria bacterium. GTDB lineage: Bacteria > Pseudomonadota > Gammaproteobacteria. The sequence goes on from CALJQI010000076.1 coordinate 4,927, forward strand.
CTGGATGGTTCCGATTACGAGGAAATTCGCTACGAGGGCTATGGCCCGGCTGGCGTCGCATTCATCGTCGATTGCCTGTCGGACAACCGCAATCGCACCGTCGCCGATGTGCGTCATGCTTTCAGCAAGGCTGGCGGCAACCTGGGGCAGAGCGGTTCGGTCGCCTATATGTTCGACAGCGTCGGCGTGCTGGTGTATTCACCCGATCATGACGAGGACGAAGTGATGGAAGCCGCGCTCGAAGCCGGAGCCGAAGACGTCATCGTCGCCGACGACGGCAGTATCGAAGTTTTGACGGCGGCCGATGAGTATGTCGCGGTCAAGCAGGCGATGACCGAAGCCGGCCTCGAACCCGAGGACTCCGACCTGACCATGCGTGCCTCCACCAATGCCGAGCTCGATGTCGAATCCGCCGGCAAGGTGCTGCGCCTGGTCGATTTGCTGGAAGCGTCGGATGACGTGCAGGACGTTTATTACAACGCGGAAATTCCCGAAGAAGCTTACGAGGCCGGAGCCTGATGATCATCCTGGGGATTGACCCCGGATCGCGCATCACCGGCTTCGGCCTGATCGACAATCAAGCTAACCGAATCGAGTATATTCACAGTGGCAGTATCAAAGTCAGCGGCGATAGCCTGCCGCAGCGCCTGGGCTGCATATTTGCCGAGATCGACGCGGTGATTCGGCAGTACCGCCCCGAGCAGATGGGCATCGAAAACGTGTTCATGGCGCGCAATGCCGATTCGGCGTTGAAACTCGGACAGGCGCGCGGCGCGGCGATTTGCGCCGGCCACCAGGCCGGGCTGGAAATATCCGAGTATGCCGCGCGCGAAGTCAAACAGACCATCGTCGGCAGTGGCGCGGCCAGCAAGGAACAGGTGCAGCACATGGTCAAACGATTGCTCGGCATCCGTCAGGATTTGCAGGCCGACGAGGCGGACGGGCTCGCAATTGCCATCTGCCACGCGCAATTTTATGCTACCCGGCAAAAGACCGGGATCGATACCAGTCTGCTCAAACGCAGGAGAAGCAGTCGCAGATGATTAGCCGATTAACAGGCATACTGGCCGCCAAGCGCGCGCCGCAGATTCTGGTCGATTGCCATGGCGTCGGCTACGAGGCAGACGTGTCGATGACGACGTTTTACAAGCTGCCCGAGGTCGGCGAACAGATTTCGATCTGGACCCACCTGCTGGTCAAGGACGATTCGCATAGCCTGGTCGGCTTCCACGACGAGCAGGAGCGCAGGCTGTTCCGCCAGTTGATTCGCGTCAACGGCGTCGGCCCGAAAATGGCGCTGACTATCCTCTCCGGCATCGATGAGCAACAGTTCGCGCTGTGCATCGCCAATAACGATCTCGCCATGCTGACGCGCCTGCCCGGGGTTGGCAAGAAAACCGCCGAGCGCCTGGTTATCGAAATGCGCGACAAGGTCGGCGCGATCGCCGCCGACTCGCCGCTGCAGCAGCCTGGCTCTGGCGGGCAGTCGGTGGTCAGCGAAGCGATCGAGGCGCTGCAGGCGCTGGGCTACAAGCCCGCTGACGCGGAAAAGATGATCAGCCGCGCGCAGCAGCAGGGCGAGGCCGGCGGTAACGCTTCGCAACTGATCAAGAAAGCGCTGCAGGCAACGGTCAAGGCATGAGCGAAGACCGCCTGATCAGCGCCGAAGCGGTGGAAGAGGAAGTCACCCAGGACCGCGCCCTGCGTCCGAAAATGCTGCTCGATTACGTCGGCCAGGACGAGGTGCGCGAACAGATGGAGATTTTCGTCCAGGCCGCGGTCAAGCGCCAGGAAGCGCTCGATCATGTCTTGATTTTCGGTCCGCCCGGGCTCGGCAAGACCACGCTGTCGCATATCATCGCCAACGAAATGCAGGTCAACCTGCGCCAGACCTCGGGCCCGGTGCTGGAGAAGGCTGGCGACCTGGCGGCGATCCTGACCAATCTCGAGGCCCACGACGTGCTCTTCATCGATGAAATTCATCGCCTGAGCCCGGTGGTCGAAGAAATTCTGTACCCGGCGATGGAAGATTTCCAGCTCGACATCATGATCGGCGAAGGCCCGGCGGCGCGTTCGATCAAGCTCGACCTGCCGCCTTTTACGCTGGTTGGCGCGACCACGCGCGCGGGCCTGCTGACTTCGCCCCTGCGCGATCGCTTCGGCATCGTGCAGCGGCTCGAGTTTTACAGCGCCGAGGAGCTGGGCCGCATTATCATGCGCTCCGCCGGCTTGCTCGAGATCAAGGTCGAAGCCGCCGGTGCGCGTGAAATCGCCGGCCGCTCGCGCGGTACGCCGCGCATCGCCAACCGCCTGCTGCGGCGCACGCGCGACTATGCCGAGGTCAGGGCCGACGGCGTCATCAGCGAAGCGGTGGCGCATGCGTCGCTGGATATGCTCAAGGTCGACCAGTCCGGCCTCGATCACATGGACCGGCGCCTGATCCTGGCGCTGATCGAAAAGTTCGACGGCGGCCCGGTCGGCGTCGAGAGCCTGTCGGCCGCGATCGGCGAGGAGCGCGGCACCATCGAGGATGTCATCGAGCCCTACCTGATCCAGCAGGGTTTTATGATGCGTACGCCGCGCGGTCGTGTGGTAACATCGCGCGCGTATTCGCACTTCGGAATTAAACATTCAAAGCAGGGTGAAATTGAATTGTAATCGACCCCTGTCCAGTCCGTATTAACCAACACCTCTAGACGCCATGAACGATGATTCGCTGATAACCCTGATTTTCAACGCCAGCTTGCCGGTACAGCTGGTAATGCTGTTGCTGCTGGCGGCATCCGTTTTTTCCTGGGCGTTGATGTATGTCAAACGCGGATATATCCGCCAGTCCCAGGCCGAGGCCAAGACCTTCGAAGGCCGGTTCTGGTCGGGCATCAACCTGAGCGACCTGTTTGCCCAGCTGAGCGTGCGCCAGGAGCGGCGCTTCGGCCTCGAGGCCATATTCGAAAACGGGTTTCGTGAGTTCGCGCGCGCGCGCAAGGCCGAGCTCGACAACAGCGAAGTCGTGCGCTCGGCGCACCGCGCGATGAAGGTTTCGATGTCGCGCGAAATAGAATCGCTGGAAAACAACCTGCCTTTTCTCGCCACCGTCGGCTCGGTCAGTCCTTACGTGGGCCTGTTCGGCACCGTTTGGGGCATCATGGAATCGTTTCGCGCGCTTGCCGGGGTGCAGCAGGCGACCCTGGCGATGGTCGCACCCGGTATTTCCGAAGCGTTGATCGCGACCGCGATGGGCCTGCTGGCGGCGATTCCGGCGGTAGTGGCCTACAACAAGTTCACCAGCGAAGTCGATGCCATGATCGTGCGTTACGAGAATTTCCTCGAAGAATTTACAGGAATTTTACAACGCCAGGCCCAGTCCCCAAGGTAGGATTCTCCAGGTGAAGAAACGTCGCTCAGTTTCCGAGATCAACGTGGTGCCGTACATCGACGTGATGCTGGTGCTGCTGATTATTTTCATGGTGACCGCGCCGCTGTTGAAGCAGGGCGTCGATGTCGACCTGCCGACCGCGCCGGCCAACCCGCTCGATGTCGAAAGTCCGGAACCGATTGTAATCAGCGTCGACAGGGAAGGCCTGTTGTATCTCAACATCGCGATAAACCCGGATGCCGATATCAGCGCCGAATCGCTGGTCAAGCAGGTCAAGGCGGCGCTTTCACGCGAGCCGAAGCGGCCGGTGATGGTGCGCGGTGACGCTAACGGCCCTTACCAGAACGTGGTCGGTACGCTGGTATTGCTGCAGCAGGCGAACGTCGAATCGGTGGGACTTGTGACCGAACCCGAGGAAACGCGCTAGTGCTGGGGGAACTGCTCAAACACCCCCGGGCGCTGCTGGTTTCCCTGGTCCTGCACGTTGTCGTTATCGGGCTCATCATGGTGAACTTTCATTTCGCCGAGCGCCCGATGCAGATCAAGGCCGGGCAGATCGAGAAAACGGTGCAGGCCGAGGTGGTCGATCAGAAACAGCTGGAGGCCATGGAAAACAAAAAACAGGAAGAAGCGAATAAGATAAAAGAGGCAGCCCGCAAAAAGAAGGAACAGGAAGCTAAAAAAAGGGCTGATTTAAAGAAAAAAGAGGCCGAAGAGAAACGCAAGGCCGAGGAAAAGAAAAAGGCGGAACTAAAGCGCGAAAAGCAGGCCGAAGAAAAACGCAAGAAGGAAGCCGAGCGCAAGGCGGCCGAGAAACGCAAGGCCGACGCAAAACGCAAGGCTGAGGAAAAGCGCAAAGCCGACGAGAAACTCAAGGCAGAGGAAAAGCGCAAGGCAGAGGAAAAGCGCGTCGCCGAGGAAAAACGTAAAGCGGAAGAGGCGCGCAAGGCCGAGGAAGCGCGCATCGCCGAAGAGAAGCGCAAGGCCGAGGAAGCCAGACTCGCGGAGGAAGAGCGCAAGCGCAAGGAAACTGAAGCACGCCTGCAGGCCGAGGCCGAGCAGAAGCGCAAGGAAGCCGAGCTCAAGGCGAGGCTGAAAGCGGAGGAAGATCAGCGCCGGCTGAAATCGCTGCGCGACGCCTATATTCTCGCGATTCGGCAAAAAGTCGAGCGCAATTGGCGAAAACCCGCCGGAAGTGGGAAAATGCCGGTTTGCGAAGTTCGTGTGCTGCAGGGACCGGGTGGTATCATCCTCGATGTTACCTTCGGCGCCTGCGGCGGCAGTACCGCGCTCTATCGCGCGTCGATCGAAAAAGCCGTGTACAACGCCGAACCCCTGCCCAAGCCCGGGGATGACGCCTTATTCGAGCGCGAATTGAAATTTTTGTTTAACCCGGCAGAACAGTAGCAACCAGGATATGCAGATAAAAAAGCAGGTCTCCTTTTTAATAGCCGTCGTCTGGCTTGGCGCGATGCAGATCGCAAGCGCGGCGCTGACGATTGAAATTACCCAGGGCGTCGATAGCGCGCTGCCGATCGCGGTTGTGCCCTTCGATACCGCCAAGCTGAGCAGCAAGCTGCCGGTCGACCTGGCCGCGATTGTCGCCAGTGACCTCAATCGCAGCGGTGTGCTCAAATCGATGGAGCGCGCAGAGCTGCCGGCGACGCCGCATTACAGCAACCAGGTGCAGTACCAGCGCTGGCGC
>CALJQI010000077.1 GCA_937980285.1 uncultured Gammaproteobacteria bacterium
CCGCTTGCCAGCGCCGAATCGACGCCATGCCAGGCTGCCTGCGGCGGGCGCGGCAGCAGGGGATCGGTCGCGTTTTCGATAGCATCGGCGGCAAACGGGTTACGGTCTGGCAGCCGGCTGCTCGCCAGCGCCAGCCCCCGCGGCCATTGCCGCTTCCAGTTTCGCGACAGGCTGTCAAGATAGTCCCGCTGGTAGCCGGCCGCGCCGGTGTCGAAATTCGATTTCCCGCTTAGCCGGTATTGCAGCATGGCGCGCAGCATCGCCGCTCGACAGGCCGCCGAATCGCAGCCCTGGCGCCAGATAGCCTGTGCCGCCGACAGGTAGTTGGCGCGTTCCGCGAGCACGTCGATGACGCCCGCGTCGAGCGAGACCACCTCGATCGGCGAATCGAACCTGTGCGGCAATGCGGCAGCCAGCCTGTTTGCAACCTCGATATTGAAACTGGTTTCACTCCACGGAGTGCGTGAGAATATCGGCGCCGCGTTGTGGTGGCAGCTCATGCACATGACCCGCCTGGCCGGTTTGACCCGCGGCGGCTTGCCTGCGGCATAATCTTGCGCCAGCTGGAATTCGAAACGACCGGCGGCATCGTTGTAGCTGATGATTTCCAGCGTTTCCGTGCTCGGCTGGTGCGCGATGAACAGGCGGTACTCCATGACCTGTCCCGCTTGCCTGTCGACGGTGATCGGCTCTCCTTCGAGGGTGATAATGTTGCGCGGGAAATCAAAGTAGTCCGGCGCCGGGCTTTCGCGCTGCAGCGATCTGCCGATCGGAACCAGAACCTGGCGCACCGCCGGATTATCGCCGTTGTCGAGCCGATTCTCTAGCGCCTCGATCAAGCGTTCGAAGGGATAGGGGATTTTGTAGCGGCCGTCAGGCTGCAGGAATAGCTGATCGAAGCGGGACTGCCCGACAGGCGCGACATCGGGACCGGGTCTGGATGCCTGTTCGATCCAGGCCGGATTCGCCATGGCGTACTGATACGGCAACAACAGGAGTATCGTCAGTAGCGTAGCCCGCAGCTTACTCATGCTGTAATCGCGCCTGCACCCTTACCTGTTCCTGCTCGTCGATGTCGACGATAAAGTCGATTGGCCGGCAACAGATTTCGCAATCCTCGACATAGGCCTGCGTATCGACCGATGCATCGACCAGCAGGCTGAACCGCTCCCAGCAATAGGGGCACTGCACGCGAGTCTCGATCAACAGGTTTTGCATCAGTCCGGACGCAGGCGCAGGATCCGGCCGCTGTCGGTCGACAGGTAAATCCAGCCCTCAAGGCTCTGCGCTAGGGCGCGAATGCGCTCGTCCAGGTCTTCGAGCAGGCGCGTTTCGGCAATCGCCTGGCCGGATTCGGAGAGGCTGACGCGGTTCAGGTGGCGCAGCTTGAGCGCGCCGGCGAACAGGTCACCGCGCCATTCGGGAAAGGCCTGCCCGCGGTACAGTATCAGGCTGGCGGGTGCGATCGACGGAATATAGACCTTGCGCGGTGGTTCCATGCCGGGCTTGCTGCGGCCTTCACCGATCGACACCGGACCCCAGTATTCCTTGCCATGACTGATAATCGGCCAGCCGTAATTGCCGCCCTTGAGGATCAGGTTTATTTCATCGCCGCCTCGCGGGCCGTGCTCGATCGACCACAGTCGCCGCGATTCGCGGTCGAACAGCAGGCCCTGCGGATTTCTATGGCCGAAACTCCAGATCTCGTTTCTTGCGTTCGGCTTGCCGACGAAGGGATTGTCCGCCGGAACGCTGCCGTCCAGCTTGAGCCGCAGGATACTGCCGGCATGATTGCCGAGGTCCTGCGCCATCGGCCGCTCGCCGCGGTCGCCGACGCCGAAAAACACGTGACCCTGGTCGTCGAAGGCGATGCGGCTGCCGAAATGCCGGTGGCTGTCGGTGGCGGAATCGGTCACCAGCAGGTCCTGCCAGTCGAGCAGCCGATCCTCGGCCAGGCGGGCGCGCGCCAGCGTGGTGGCCGCTCCCGATTCGGACGACTTGCTGTAGGTAAAATAGATCCAGCCGTCGCTGGCGTAGGCGGGGCCCGTGGCGACATCCATCAGGCCGCCCTGGCCCCTGGCTGCCACCGCTGGAACGCCAGCCACCGGGGTCGCGCTATTGCGCTCGAGATCCAGCAGCCGCAGCTTGCTGCCGCGCTCGGTGATCAACAGCCGCGTCGGGGTCAGGAAGGTCATGCCCCAGGGGACGCCCTCGAGCTTGTGTACCTGCTCCAGTCTGACGCCGGGGTAAGCCTGTTCGATTTCATCGAACCGCGCGGCCGCCTGCGCTGTTACGCCGATGGCGACGATGGCGGTTACCAGCGCCTGCAACAAGCTGCGAATAAACATAAACATGGCTTTACAGTACAAAAGCTGCACGCATAATACCAGAGCGATTGTTCAGCCAGGAGTAGCATGCAAAAAAATGATTCACCGGTAACCACCGACCTGCTGCTGGTCGGCGGCGGGCACAGCCATTTGTTCGTGCTGAAACATTTCGCCATGAATCCGCTCGCCGGTGTCCGCCTTACCCTGGTGAGTCGCGATCTGCATACCCCGTATTCAGGCATGCTGCCAGGTTTCATCGCCGGACATTACGCCTACGATGACGCCCATATCGATCTGTTGCCGCTGGCGCGCTTTGCCGGTGCGCGCATTATTCATGACGAGGTGGTCGCGCTCGATCCCGATGTCGGGCAGGTCGAGTTCGAAAACCGGCCGCCGCTCGATTACGACTTGCTGTCGATCAACATCGGTTCGCGGCCGGCGAGCCCAATGATAAGGGAATCCGACAAGATCCAGCTCGCGGTCAAGCCTGTCGATCGCTTTATCGAGTCCTGGACCCGGCTCGAGCAGCGACTGCTCGCCAGTGACGAAGGCTTTCAGCTGGCGATTATCGGCGGTGGCGCGGGCGGCGTCGAGCTGGC
>CALJQI010000078.1 GCA_937980285.1 uncultured Gammaproteobacteria bacterium
CGCAGGCTGCCGGACTGGATGCTGTACCTGTCTTCGGTTGTCGATATTGCGCTGCTGCTGGGCCTGATCTGGAGTTTTCACCTGCAGTACGAACAACCGCCGTCGTTTTACCTGAAGGCGCCGACCTTGCTCTACCTGTTCATTTTTATCGCCATCAGGGCTTTGCACTTCGATCCGAGATTCGTTGTTTCGACCGGGCTGAGCGCCGCTTTTGGCTGGGTGTTGATGGTGATCTATGTCATGTTCAGCGATCCGGCGGACAGCATGATTACGCGAAACTACGTCGAGTACATGACCTCCAACAGTGTCCTGATCGGCGCCGAATTCGACAAGATCGTTTCGATACTGATGGTAACCGGTGTGCTGGCGTTGGCGCTGCAGCGCGCGCGCAGCCTGCTGGTCGAATCGGTCATCGAAGGCAGCGCGGCGCGGGATTTGTCGCGCTTCGTGCCGGAGGAGGTGGCGCAAAAGGTCATACAGTCCGAGGAGGGCGCGATTACCGGCAAGGGCGAGGTTAGCGAATGCACGATTCTGTTCACCGATATCGAGGATTTCACGGCGATCAGCGAAACTCTGACCCCGGAGCAGCTGATCGAGGCCCTGAACCATTATTTCAGCCTGATCGCCGGACCCATTAGCCAGTACGGCGGTGTCATCAGCCAGTTCCAGGGCGACGCGGTGCTGGCAACCTTCAACGCGCCCCGGCCGGACGCCGATCACGCCGCCAACGCGGTGCGGGCGGCACTCGAAATCCAGTCGGTGCTCGAAGGCGTGGTTTTCGGCGACGATATCGCTTTCAACACGCGCGTCGGCATCAATACCGGTCCGGTGGTCGGCGGCCTGGTGGGCTCGGGTGACCGGGTTGGATACACCGTGCATGGCGACAACGTCAATCTGACCGCGCGCCTGGAGCAGCTCAACAAGGACTATGGCACGCGTATCATCGTTTCCGACAGCACGCGGGCGCAGGTACCGGACAACCTGTTCGCGTTTCGGGAACTCGATGAAGTATCGGTGCGGGGCCTGAAACGGCCGGTCAGGATCTACACCGTAAGCCGCGCCGACTGAATCGTCGCCGCTCAGCGCTGCTGGCTAATGTAATCGAAGTAGCGCGCCAGGTTCGAGCGCGCCTGGGTTTCCAGGCGCTCGGCAAAGAAATCCGACAGGTAGAAGCGCTCCTTCGCCAGCAGGCAGTTCTGGAAACCGGTTTTTTTCCGGTAGTACTCGGCATCGCTGAGATCCGCGCTCTCGAGTCGCAGATTTTTACTGTCCTGTAGAAATTCGTCCCAGGAAAGGCCAAAGCTGGACAGGTCTATATCGACCATGTAGACCGCGTCGTCGTCTTCTAGCGAACTGCCGTCGTGCAGCGTCGCCATGATCAGCCGATCTACCAGGCCGCGGGTCTGATCGCTATGCACCCCGTCCGAAAACGCCAGGTAGAGCTCGGCGCTAAGTTTTTCGTTGTCGGGGCTGCCGGGCTCGAATATCACGTCATGGAACCAGACCGCAAGTTCGAGCGCATCGGGATCGCTGGTCAGCGACTTGCATTGATCGAACATGGCAAGACATTGTTCGATATGAGCGAGGGTATGGTAGTGGCGCTGGGGTTCGCGATAGCCGTCGAGCAGGCGTCGATGGATGTCGGCGCTATTATCGGCCGCGCCGCCGATCAGGCATCGTTGCCAGAGCTGCTGGAAACGATCAGGGCCGCTGATATCTCCGGCCGCGGCGGACGACATCAAGCGCCGTCCTGTTGGTTAACCTGTTTTTGCAGCGTCTCGACTCGCGCGTGCGAGCGGCTCAGCTTGTCGCTGAGCATGCGAATGACGTCGAGTGCCACGTCGGCGTTTTCGCGCAGCATTCTGAAAAACATGTCGCCGGTTATTTTCATCACCCGCAGCTGGCCGCGGGTGACCAGTGTCGCGTTCCGGGGCGCGTTGTTGAGCAGACCGAGTTCGCCGATCAGCTGATTTTGCGACAGGGTGTCCGAAACCACCGGCCCGGCGTCGGTCTCGGTGACGATATCGACCGCGCCTTCCATGATGACATAGGCGAAATCGGCGCTGTCGCCGCTATTGAAAACGACGTCGCCGTCATCGAAGGAAACGATCTCGCTGGCAAACGCCAACAGCTTCAGCTTCGATGTTTCCATCTTCGCGAACATCGGGATTTTTCGAAGTAAATCTGTCTCTTCAGCAAGATCCAAGTGACATGCTCCAAACGTCCTGCAGGCGTTTACCACGGTCAATTAACAAAGATTGGCACGGGCATGAGCACAATTCAAGGGTTTCGACAGGCCAGGAGCGCCCGACGGTTGCCGAGTCAGGGCTTAGCATGTCGATTCCCGGCCTTATTTTCTGGCCCAGGCATAGTAGCCGGAAACCTGCAAATCGCTCCCCGGGCGTCGAAACAGGCGCAGCCCGATGCGGTCGACCCAGCGGGCGGGCGACATGCCGAATCGATGTTCGATATGCTTTTTCCAGAACTTGTGCAGGTTGAAAATCGACGAGTAGGGACCGCGGATCGAATAAAGCCTGACTTCCGAGAAGTCGCGTAACAACCATGCAATACCGTCGCGGCTGAACCGATAACCGTCGGTGAAGGTTAAATCCCGCGGTGCGTGGTAGCGGAACAGGAAAGGCAGGTGCAGCAACAGGTAACCGCCGGGCTGCAGCAGGTTATGAATCTGCGCGATGGCGGCAAAGGGGTCGTAGACGTGTTCCAGCACCGACAGGCAGACGACGCCGTCATATTTTCCATACTGCAGCCGGCTCGGGGCGCAGATGTCGTCGATGATATCCGCGGGTCGATGATCGAGGTTGACGTTGGTGGTTTCGATCTTGCCCTGTTCGAACAGGTTGAAACGATCGCGTGTCGACTGGCCTACGTCGAGCACCATCGAACAGTGGGCCGCCATGAAGCGCAGCTTCTCGTCGAGCAGGCCGGCGCTATCGTAGGCATAGTCGTGGTCGACGCTGCAGCGTCGAATCGCCTCGACGTGGCGCGCCATGGCGGCGGCGGCGATCGGATTTTCCCCTTCGCCGCGATCGTCGCCATTCATGGCCGGGTTGCAGGCATTGTTTTCATGATCGACAGTTTATATTTTTAACGAGCGCCGCATAAGTCACACTTGCCTGAAGGAGCATGAAAAAACCTGTTCCGCCCTTTCTCCAGTTTTCAATTGATCAAGCCCTCGGGAAATCGCAACCCGCCCCGGTGTCGCTGGCATCTCCGTAATTGCGGGGATGCCATTAACCATTTTCGCTTTAATCCGCCTGAAATTAACGCTAGTCTTGGTGCCAGCAAGGCAACCGGAATAAATCAATGAAACACTACCAGATGTATATCGATGGCGAATGGTGCGATGCAGGGGACGGTGCTCAGCTGGAGTCGGTGAATCCGGCGACGGGTGAAGTCTGGGCAACCGCCGCGGTCGCGGGCGAAGCCGAGGTGAACCGCGCGGTAGCGGCCGCCAGCCGCGCGTTGAAAACGGGGCCCTGGGCGGAAATGAATGCCACCCAGCGCGGCAAGATGCTGCGCCGTCTCGGTGACCTGATCGGCGAGAATTCCGAGATGCTGGGTGAAATCGAAACCATCGACAGTGGCAAACTGGCGAAGGAGACGCGCGCGCAAACCGGCTACGTTTCAGACTATTACTACTACTCCGCCGGGCTTGCCGACAAGATCCAGGGTGCGACCCTGCCAATCGACAAGCCCGATATGCATGTTTACACCAAGCGCGTGCCGATCGGAGTGGTAGCCGCGGTGGTGCCCTGGAACGCGCAGATGTTTCTCACTGCGACCAAGCTCGGGCCGGCGCTTGCGGCCGGCAACACCGTGGTGCTGAAGGCTTCCGAGGCGGCGCCTGCGCCGATGTTCGAGTTTGCGAAAATAGTTGAGCAGGCGGGTTTTCCGCCCGGCGTGATCAATGTCATCACCGGCTTCGGCGAGCCTTGCGGCCGCCTGTTGACCAGCCATCCCGAGGTTGCCCGGGTGGCGTTTACCGGCGGTCCCGAAACCGCGCGTCATATCGTGCGTAACAGCGCGGAAAACTTCGCCGTGGTGTCACTCGAGCTGGGCGGCAAGTCGCCCATCCTGGTGTTCGACGACGCCGATGTCGAGGGCGCGGTAAACGGCATCATCGCCGGCAACTTCGGCGCAACCGGGCAAAGTTGCGTAGCCGGTTCGCGCGTATTCATCCAGTCTTCGATTCGTGAGCAGATTCTCGAAAAGCTGGTCGAACGGGCTGGCCAGATCTGCATCGGCGATCCGCTCGGCGAAGACACGCAGGTCGGGCCATTGTGTACCCGTGAACAGCTGGATCATATCTCCGAATCGGTCGAAGACGCGGTCAGCGAAGGCGCCAAACTGCTGTTTGGCGGCAAGCGTCCCGAGGGCTTCGACAGCGGCTGGTATTACAGTCCGACGATACTCGACTGCCCGCGCCAGGATATTCGTACCGTACGCGAGGAAATGTTCGGACCAATCCTGTCGGCGCTGTCCTTCGACACCGAGGAAGAGGCCATCGAAATGGCTAACAACTCGGATTTCGGGCTTGGCTCCGGGGTGTTCACCTCGAACGTCGCGCGCGCGATTCGAGTTTCGGACGCCATTCGTTCGGGCATCGTCTGGGTCAATACCTATCGCGTGATTTCGCCGATCGCGCCCTTCGGCGGGTTCAAGAACAGCGGCCCCGGGCGCGAGAGCGGAATCGACAGCATTTACGATTACACCCGTACCAAGACGGTCTGGATCAATACCTCGACCGAGCCGATGGCTAATCCGTTCGTCATGCGTTAGAAAAACGGGGCAGGGGCCGAATCCCGATGCCGACCCGCGGCGGAGCAGTCTGATATCATATCGGCTGTATTGACGAGATTACGACTGCGGGAACGTTATGAAACGACTCAAGACCCTGGCGCCCGTTTTAACGGCCCTGGCAATGACATTCGCGGCTGGCGCCGCCGAGGTCAAAACTGTGGATATCGGCGGCGTCGAAGTGCTTTACGATTACCGCCAAAATGAAACCGGCATAGCGATACTGACGCTGATCGCCCAGGTTGCGGAAACCAATAATTCATTGCGCGGATTGAAAAACACGGATCGGCGCCGCCTGGGCAAACTGGGGCAACTGATTTACCAGTGCAAGCTGATGCAGTACAAAGCCGGCAAAAGCGATCCGGCGGGAGATGCCGGCCAGCCTTTCCTGGTCTCCAAAAACTACAGCCTGTTTACCGGCGTGGAGTTATCGCTGGAGGCCAACGAGCGCGTCGGTATCCAGGCCCGGGCGTTGCAGGCGGTCGACGACGAAAGCCTTTTTTCGCCCTCCCTCGGAAAAGGCGACGCGCATAAGGGAATGTGGGAAACCACGGCACAAGGTTCCGCGATAAACCTGAAACAGCTCAACGTCAACGTTTTCAGCGAGTCCGATTTGATCCAGACCTCTGAAAGTATCGATATCGTCGTCCGCTTTCCGGTGTTCCAGTTGAAGAAACCCGTGTCTCAATGGAGCTACAACTTCGCGCTGAAAGATTTCAAGCAGGCGATTCGGCATATCGATGAAAACTGTACCTCGGCCAGATTGCTCGAATTCGGCAAGCTGAATATCTGACTGCCCGGCGAT
>CALJQI010000079.1 GCA_937980285.1 uncultured Gammaproteobacteria bacterium
GCCAGCATCGGCATCGCCCAGGGCGGTATCGGCAAGTACATGGCGCAATGGATGAAGTACGGCCAGACCGAGATCAACATGGCGCCGCTGGATACGCGTCGTTTCGGCGACTGGGCGGACAAGAAATACTGCACCATCAAGGCGATCGAATCATACGAGGCGATGTACGCCGTTGGCGCGCCGAACGATAACCGCCCGCATGGGCGACCGATGCGAACCAGCCCGCTGTATGCCCGCCTGCTCGAGCACGGCGCCGTGCACGGCGCGGTTCAGGGCTACGAAAAGGCGCTCTGGTTCCAGACCGATAGCGTGCGCCGCGAATCTTTAAGCTGGTCGCACAGCGAAGCCCACGCCGTGGTCGCCGAGGAATGCGAGGCGGTAAGCCAATCCGCCGGTGTCATCGATATCTCCGGCGCCGCCAAATACGAGGTTAGCGGCCCCGATGCGGCCAGTTTTCTCGACCGCCTTTCCTGCAACAGGCTGCCGCGCGTGGGACGTATCGGCCTGTCGCTGTTTCATGCACCCAATGGCGGCATCATGTGCGAAATGTCGATCACGCGCCTCGATGAAAACCGTTTCTACCTGGTGTCGGCGATCGGTTCGGAACATAAGGATCTGCACTGGATGCAATCCAACGCCGACGGTTTCGATGTCAGTATCGCCAACGTCACCGAAGAAATTTCCTCGATGCTGATTACCGGTCCCAATTCGCGCGAGATTCTGCAGCAGATGACCGAAGAAGACCTGTCCAACGAAGCCTTTCCCTGGCTATGTGCACGCGAGGTCCAGATCGATAGCGCAATTGTACGCCTGCTGCGGGTTTCCTACGCCGGCGAACTCGGCTACGAGTTGCATATGCCTTCTTACCAGCTGCTGTCGATTTACGATTCGATGTGGCGCAAGGCCGAATCTTTCGGCATCCGTAACTTTGGCGGCTACGCCTTCAACTCGATGCGCATGGAAAAAATGTACCGCGCCTACGGTAACGAATTCACCGAGGAAATCAGCGGATTCGAGGCCGGCATGGGGCGTTTCATCGATACCAGCCGCGATTTCATCGGCTGCGAAAACCTGAAGCAGCGCCAGCAGGACGGTTACGCCATCGAACTCGCCTACCTTGTGTTCGACGACGATGTACCTTGCGAATGCTACGGTAACGAAGGCGTTTATCACAACGGCGACCTGATCGGCCTGACCACCGGCGGCGCCTACGGCCATCGCATTGGCAAGAGTACCGCTTTCGCCTACCTCAAGCCCGCCTCGATCAGCGCCGGACTCGAGGTCACCGTCGACACCTCGATCGGCAGCCGCAGCGCTCATATCGAAATGGACGCGGTTTACGACCCGGGCAACGATTTGCTGCGCGGCTGAGCCAGAGATAACCTGAAACCAACCGGAGACCGCAATGCAAAAAGTCGAATTTATCCGCATGGAAGACGGCACCCGCGAAGAGTACGAGTTCCTCGACCGGCTCGAGGACGAGTACAAGGCCGGATTGCCCGATCGCATCATGGAAAGCATGCGCAAGCTGGCCAACAGCCTTTCCGGCTACCAGATCAGCCGTCTCGAGCATTGCCTGCAGGGGGCGACCCGCGCCTACCGCGCCGGCGAATCCGACGAAATGATCGTCAGCGTGCTGCTACACGATATCGGCGACGACCTCGCGCCCTATTCGCATAGCGAAATGGCGGCGGCGATCCTGCGGCCCTTCGTTTCGGAAAAGCTCTACTGGATC
Source organism: uncultured Gammaproteobacteria bacterium (assembly GCA_937980285.1). Taxonomy (GTDB): domain Bacteria; phylum Pseudomonadota; class Gammaproteobacteria. The sequence continues at coordinate 1,736 of CALJQI010000079.1, forward strand.
GTCAAGCATCACGGCGTGTTCCAGATGTACTATTACGCGCATCACTGTGGCGGCGATCGCAACAGTCGGGAAATGTTCAGCGATAGCCCCTGGTACCAGGACGCCATCGACTTCTGCCATGATTACGATCAGAACTGCTTCGATCCGGATTACGATTCGGAGCCGCTGGAGTTTTTCGAACCGATTCTGCGCCGGGTCATGGCCGAACCCCGCCAGCAAGATCCTGAACAGTTGGCGCGTTACGGCAAGGCTGGCTAATCCCGCCAGAGGCTTGAACGCCGGGCTCCGTCTCGAGTGCTAATCCTCGATTCAGGCCCGGACTCGGCAGGTCAGTACTTGACGGGTCTGGGCTTGGCGATACTGAAACCCTGGGCATAGTCGACCCCGGTTTCCCTGAGCGCGTCCAGGGTCGCCTCATTTTCGACGAACTCCGCGATGGTGCGCTTGCCCATAACATGGCCGACGTCGTTGATTGACTTCACCAGTTCGAAGTTGATGCGGTCATCCACCATATCGCGCACGAAGAAACCGTCGATTTTCAGGTAGTCTACCGGCAAGGTTTTCAGGTAGGCGAATGAAGACAGGCCGCTGCCAAAATCATCCAGCGCGAAATAACAGCCGCAATTGCGCAACTGATGGATAAAATGATTCGCCCTGGTCAGGTTCTGAATCGCGGCGGTTTCGGTGATCTCGAGGCAAATGCGGCTGGCATCGACTTCTTTTTCATCGATCACCTCGAGCATGTAACGCAGAAAGCCTTCATCGGCGATCGACATGCCGGAGAGGTTGATGGTGCAACGCACCTGCGGGTCCGAGACCAGCCAGTCCAGCGCGCCGTTGACAACCCAGGTATCGAGCTGGATTGCCATGTTGTAACGTTCGGCGGTGGGTAAAAAATTCGCCGGCAGCACCGGGAAACCGTCTTCGTCGATCATGCGCACCAGGACTTCGCTAAAATGGCCGTGACCGTTTTTCTCCGGATTGAGCGAATGGATCGGTTGCTGGTAAAGCACGAAACGCCCTTCGTCGAAAGCGTGATTGAGTTCGACGATACGCTGCATTTCCTGGTGGCGCTGCGCCACCTCGAAACTGTCCTCGTTATACACGTGGATACGGTTGCGGCCGGCATCCTTGGCCGTGTAGCAGGCCGCATCCGCGGAGCGCATGACGTTGGCAATGTTACCGCTACTGAAATTTATCGGTATGACGCCGATGCTGGCGCCAAGGCGGAAATTTCGTCCCGCCCACATAAAGCGGAACTGGTCGATCGCCTCGCGTACGGTCTCGGCAACGCGGTTGGCCTGGTTCATGGTGCAGCGTTCCAGTAACAGGCCGAATTCGTCACCGCCCAGTCGGGCGATCGTATCGCGCTTTCTGACCTTGTCTTCCAGCAGCGCGGCAATCTGTCGCAGCAGTTCGTCACCGGCGTCATGACCGCAGGTATCGTTGACCACCTTGAACTGGTCGAGGTCGATATAGCACAGGGCATGTTCGCTCTTATCCTCGCGGCAGCCCTTGACCACGCGTGACAGGCGCAATTCGAATTCACGCCGATTGACCAGCCCGGTTAACGGATCGTGAGACGCCTGGTAATTTAGCTGCTGGGACAACAGGTATGACTCGGTGATATCGATACCGGTGCCGCGGTAACCGATGAACTGCCCCCTGTCGTTGAATTTCGGTTTTCCGCTGATGCGCACGACGATCTCGCTACCGTCGTGCAGCAGGTAGCTGTACTCAAAATTATAAAACGGTTCGCGGCTTTCCAGCTTTTGCGCCAGCTGGCGCCACTTTTCAGCCTTGAAGTTATTGTTTATCGCAATTTCTTCGCGGGTCTTGCCGATGATTTCTTCGGCGGCCATGCGTTCGACCCCCGGGTAATTACCGGACAGGTAAGTGAAACGCAGATAGGCGTCCTGCTCCCAGAACCAGTCGGCGCCGGTCTCGGCAAAGTCGCGCAGTCGATCTTCGCTTTGCTTGAGCGCCTGTTCCGCCAGGTGTTGACTGGTAACGTCTCGCGCATGCACGATGATGCTCACTTCCTGATTGCTGTCGAAATGCCGTATTTGCTGACGCGTTACTTCCAGCACCTTGATCGAGCCGTCCTTGTGCTGGTAGCGGTACACGCCTGACACCACGAGTTCGGGGTCGTTTAGTACGTCTGTAACCGCCTGCTGGATACGCTCGCGGTCTTCGGGTATGGCATGCGCGCCAGCCTGCCCCGACTTTAGCTCGTCGACACGATAGCCGAGAAGTTTCTCGACCGCGTTATTGAGAAACTTGATTTCGCCGTCGGCATCGACGATGCAGACGATGTCGGTGACATGCTCGATGACATTGCGAAAGTGATTTTCGCTCTCGATCAGCTGTTGCTGCGCGGTCGCCGCGTCAGAGATATCGCTGCCGACGCCGCGGTATCCCATGAACCGACCCGAGAGGTCGAAAAAAGGCCGGGCGCGGGTGCGCAACACCCGGGTTTGGCCATCCGGGCGACGCAACGACCACACCATCGAATATTCCTTGCGTTGCTTCAGCGCCTGCCCGACCCGGCTCCATTTGTCGGCATCGTCGATGCGTCCGGCAAACGCCTGTTCGCGGGTCTTGCCGATGACCTCAGCCACCGGGATGCCGGTAATTTCCTCGAAGCGGCTGGATTGGTGGGTGAAGCGCAACTCGGCATCCATTTCCCAGAACCAGTCCGCCGCCAGCATGGCGACGTCGCTGAAGCGGCCCAGCATTTGCTCGGAATTCAGATTTGGCTTGCCGAATGACTGGCGCGCGGCCGTCTCCTGACCGGATTCAATCTGGACCGCGTCCTGCCTGCCTGCCGAGTGGCTCTTCATGATTATATTTGGTTATTGCCTTTTATTATCTGTTGCCAGATCCAAGTCTAGGTTTTCCAGCCGATAAGTCCAGCCCGATGTTGCTATCCGTCGCTCGACAGGCGTTATGGATTTCCCTTTTCACTAACCCTGTTAAGCCTGTAGACTTGCCTTTACTTTCAACCAGAGCTGCCTGCATGACCCTACTCTCTGCAAAACTGAGCCATCTCGGCAACAGCCGTGCAAACCGGGCTGAAGCCTATCCGAGTGAACTTCGCGATATCGCCAGCCTGGAAAAGTCAGGTGACGCTTTTAAGCAGATATCCCGCTGGCCGGGTTACAGCCCTACCCCGCTGCATAGCCTCGACGCGATCGCGGAGCGGATCGGCGTCGGCGGCATTCTCTACAAGGATGAATCGCAACGTTTTCACCTGAAGAGCTTCAAGGCCCTCGGCGGCGCATTCGCGGTCGCACGTCAGCTGCAGAAGCGGATACTGCAGGAAACCGGGGAAAGCGCGTCGATCGAGGATTTACTCGAAAAACGTTACCGCGAGATCGTCGAAAAAATTGTTATCAGTTGCGCCACCGACGGCAACCATGGGCGCTCCGTGGCCTGGGGCTGCCAGATGTTCGGTTGCGCCTGCGTCATCTACATCCACCGTGACGTATCCGAGGGTCGACAACAGGCGATGGAATCTTTCGGCGCGGAAGTTATCCGTATCGACGGCAACTACGACGCCTCGGTAAAGCTGGCCGACAGCGATGCCGCTCTACACGGGCGCATTATCGTCTCCGACACCAGTTATTCCGGATACATGGAGATTCCGCTCGATGTCGCCATCGGCTATACCGTCATGCTGGCCGAAGCCGTCGAACAGATGAGGGGCGCGATACCGACACATGTTTTTATCCAGGCCGGGGTCGGCGGGCTGGCGGCCTCGGTCTGCGCCTATTTCTGGGAGCTCTGGGGCGAACGGCGGCCCCGCTTCGTCGTGGTCGAACCGGAACAGGCCAACTGCCTGCAGCAATCGGCCGCCAGCGGCGAGCCAGTCACCGTCGAAGGCGACCTGGAAACCCTGATGGCGGGGCTTTCCTGCGGCGAGGTTTCGCTGCAGGCGTGGCGGATTCTCGAAACCGGCGCCGACGATTTCATGACCGTGAGCGAAGATTCGGTGGCGCCCTGTATGCGCCTGCTGGCGAGCAACGAGCCGTCGATCGAAGCCGGTGAATCCGCGGTTGCCGGACTGGCGGCAGCGATTGCCGGACGCCAGGACCCGCAGATGGCGGCAGAACTGGGGCTGGATGAATCCAGCCTGATTTTTGTCATTGGCACCGAAGGCGCCACCGATCCGGAACTTTACCGGCAACTGCTGTCGAAGCAGTGAAGCGGTCACAGGCGCAAGGCGTATTTTAGCGCAAGGGCGTAACAGCGGCGCCGTTTAGTCGATTATCAACCAGGAAGCAAGGCAACAATGGGTCAATTTCTAGCCCGACTAGGTCGGCATCGTCTTTACTGGATAGCCCTGGTGCTATTCGGTCTCGCGCTCGAGGGCGGCGCGCTTTATTACCAGTACGTACTCGACGAGTGGCCTTGCGTGCTGTGCATTCATGTTCGTATCTGGGTGATGGCGATTGTGCTGCTGGGCATACTGGCCCTGTTTTTCACCCAGATCCGTAAAGCGATGCTGCTATTCCATGGCCTCAGCGTTATCCTCGCGATCGGCCTGCTGGAGCG
>CALJQI010000080.1 GCA_937980285.1 uncultured Gammaproteobacteria bacterium
CGAACCGCGGATTCCGTCGCCAGGCGCACGTGACCGATGCCGTGGGTGCCGGTGACTTCACCGACGTGATAGATTTCATCGAGTTCGTGCGCGGTGCCGTCGTCCTTGATGATGTCGAGCGTATGCCCGACCGACACCAGCTTGGCGTGTTCCTCGATATGCTTGGTGAATTCGAGCAGGTCGCCGTCGAAATTAACCGCGATCTGGTAGGAGCAGCCGACGCTTTGTTCGCTTTCGATGGTCGCCTCGTAACGCTTCAACAGGTTGGCGATATTATCGATCGCATCCTGACGGGCGCTGGCCTCGGTGGGCACGATGAAACGCAGCTGCAACAGGTCCTTGTCTTCACCATATAGCGCGAAGCCGGTACTGTCCGGACCCCGGTGCTGGCAGCCGTCGAGCATGTCGATCAGCGTTTTGCCAATTTCGTGTGTACCCTGCTGCTTGAACAGGACGCCTGCGATACCACACATAGTGCGCTCCCCCGGGGTGAAATTATGGATCGTCCGAGCTTACGGCATGCACCAGGCCGTGTCAACTGAAATGAAATATTGTTTCCTAACAGGAAACAATCTAACCATTAGTCGAATCCGAAACGATGATCGACAGGTAGCGACAGGGCAGTTTCAGGATTTCATCCGGCCCGTGCGAGGCTTCGGCATCGAAGAAAAGCGTGTCGCCGGGATTGAGCGTGTAGGATTTATTGGCGTGGCGATAGGTAACCCGCCCCTCGAGCATGTAAATCAGCTCGGTACCGGCATGTTGAAACACAGGAAACACCTCGGACTCATCGTCTATGGTGATCAGGTAAGGCTCGATGTTGTAAGGCTTGCCGATGGTGTGCCCGAGCAAATGATACTGATGCCCCGCCCCCGATCCCCGGCGCTCGATCGGCAGGCCTTCGCCCGCCTTGATGTAGGTGACGTCGCGCTGTTCCTCGTAGCCGCGGAAAAACGACGTTACCGGCACCTGCAGCGCGTTGGCGAGCGAGGTCAGCGTCGCCAGCGACGGCGAGGTTTGCCCGTTTTCTATCTTGGACAACATGCCGGTCGACAATTGCGCCTGCTTGGCCAGCGCCGCTACCGTCAGGTTGAGACGCTTGCGCGAGGCACGCACCTGCTTGCCGATCGCGATCTCCAGCGCTTCGACGCTGTGCTGTTCCGGAGCCGGCTCACTACCGTTTCCGCTACTGACTTGATCGGACATACCATTTCCGCCGTGAAGAGATGCCGACATATCAAACCGCAGCCCGCAGCCAATTGCAACTTGGCGATTTGATGGTTAAGGTTTAGTGGACTTGACCAACTATCGGATAAATGACTGATTCCCCGCGACCATTGACGGCGAAAACAGCATCGGGCGGCGATTACGACCGCCTCGAAACCTTGCTGAAAAACCTGCCGGGCATGGCTTACCGCTGCCTCAACCTGACGCACTGGCCGATGGACTTCGTCAGCGACGGTTGTTTCGAACTCTGCGGTTACCGGCGCCAGGAAATCGAAAGCCAGCTGGTGCTGTGGGGCGACTTCACCCATCCCGAAATGATCGACTACGTCGATCGCAAGGTGCGCAGCGCCACCGACAAGGGCCAGCCCTTCGAAGTCGAGTACCGCATCATCGCCCGTAACGGTGAGGAAAAGTGGGTCTGGGAGCGCGGCCGCGTGGTCGATCACCGCAGCGACGGGGTCGCCATCCTCGAGGGATTCATCACCGATATTACCGATCGCAAGCTTGCCGAAGCCGCGCTGATGCGCGCCGAGGCCTACGCCCAGGCAATCGTCGATTCGGCGGTCGACGCGGTCATCACAGTCGATAGCCAGGGCAGTATCGAATCCTTCAACCAGGCCGCCAGCGCGATGTTCGGTTACCGCGCCGACGAGGTGCGCGGCCAGCACTGCCGCAGCCTGACCGCGACCTCTTTTTACCGCGAGTTCGATCGATTCTTCCAGCGCAACCGCGTGCCTGCCGACGACGTGATACGCAGCGTCGAGTTAAACGGTTGCGACAAGCGCGATCGCGAATTTCCGATCCTGTTGTCGATGCGCGAAATCGTCGACATCGAGGAAAAGAAATACGTGATTCTGATTCGCGATCTGACCGAACAGCGCCACGCGGAAAAAGAAGTGCGCGAACAGCGCGACATGCTGGCGCATGTCGACCGCCTCAACACGCTCGGTGAAATGGCGGCCGGCATCGCACATGAAATCAACCAGCCGCTGACGGCGATATCGATGTACGCGCAATCGAGCCTGCGATTTTTACAGCACCGGCCGCCCCGGCTCGAGCGCCTCGAGGACGCGCTGGAAAAACTCAGCCAGCAGGCGCATCGCGCCGGCGCGGTCATCGAGCGCATGCAGGAAATGACGCGTCCTCACCAGAGCCACCATGAATCGGTCGACGCGGGCCGACTGTTGCGCGAAATTCACGGTCTGGCCGAAGTCGAGGCGCAGATTCGCAACTTCGTCATAGTGCTGCGCCTCGACGAAAGCCTGCCGACGGTGAAATGCGACCCGATACAGATCCAGCAGGTAATCCTGAACCTGTTGCGCAACGGCATGGAATCGATGCGCGCGAATCGCTGCAAGCCCGGCAGCAAGATCGTGCTGCAGGCCAGGAACCTGGGCGATCGGCTCAGGATTTCGATTATCGACAGCGGTCTCGGTGTTTCGCACAAGCTCGAGAAACAACTTTACCAGCCATTCATGTCGACCAAGGAGTCGGGCATGGGGCTGGGTTTGTCGATCAGCCGCTCGATCATCGCCGCGCACGGCGGCCAGCTCGAATTCAGCAACAACAAGGGCGTCGGCGCCACCTTTTACTTCAAACTATCGATCGTGCAATGAGCGAGCAGACGCGGCCGCAGCTGGTTTATATCATCGACGACGACGAAGCGGTGCGCGACTCGATCGGCATGCTGCTCGATTCGGCCGACCTCGCCTACTGCAGTTTTGCCGGCGCCGATGAATTTCTCGCGGATTACGACGGCAGCCAGCGCGGCTGCCTGGTGCTCGACATTCGCATGCCGGGCATGACCGGACTGGAGTTGCAAAATCGGCTGGCGGAAATCGGCTCCAGCCTGCCGATTATATTCATTACCGGGCACGGCGACGTGCCGATGGCGGTCGAGGCGATGCGTAACGGCGCTTTCGATTTTCTGCGCAAGCCGGTAGACGAATCCAGTTTCATCGACCGGATTCACACCGCGCTGGACCAGGAATCGGGCGACTGGCGGCAGAGGCTGGATCGCGATCAAAACCGCGAGCGCATCGAATCATTGACCGAACGCGAGCGGGAAGTGTTCCGCCTGGTGGCGGAGGGTCTCGCCAACAAGGTGATCGCCAGCGACCTCGGCATCAGCGAACGCACGGTCGAGGTTCATCGCTCGCAGGTGATGAAAAAACTCGACGCCAGAACCCTGGCGCAGCTGGTGCGGATTCACCTGCAAGATGAATAGCCTCGCCGTCTGGCCTCAATGGCGCTTACTTAGGCGCGTCATTGCGAGCGGAGCCCAGCCCGTGAGCCCAGCGAACGTATTGGCTGCAGCGAAGCAATCTCCCTAATGACAGCAAGTGATCTGGAGATTGCTTCGCTCCGCTCGCAATGACGCCAAATTAATCTTACGGCTACCCCGGGGACAGATCTTCAAATCTGTCCCCCTCGAAGAGAGCAAAGCATTTCAAACAACCCACCACCCTACCAGAAGGTAGCTCGCACAAACAGCAACGGGATCTACGGGAATTCCACAATAGCCAGGCCGGCGCCGATTTCTTAGGCTTTACGCATAATAAAGACCGCTGTCACCGCAGCATCTATCTAATCCAAGCTGGAGGAAACATGAGCAAACGTGTTGCAGTCATAGGCGCCGGCCCGAGTGGCCTGGCACAACTCAGAGCATTTCAATCGGCGAAAGAAAAAGGCGCCGATATTCCCGATATCGTTTGTTTCGAAAAGCAGCACGACTGGGGCGGGCTGTGGTTATATACCTGGCGTACCGGACTCGATCAATATGGCGAGCCCGTGCACTGCAGCATGTATCGATACCTGTGGTCCAACGGGCCGAAGGAAGGCCTGGAATTCGCCGACTACGGTTTCGAGGAGCACTTTGGCAAGCCGATCGCTTCCTACCCTCCGCGCGCGGTGTTGTTCGACTATATCGAAGGCCGCGTGAAGAAAGCGGGTGTCCGCCACTGGATTCGTTTCAACTCGCCAGTGCGCCACGTGCGCTACGACGAACACGAAGGCATGTTCCACGTCACCGTGCAGGATAACGAAAAAGACGCCGAGTACACCGAGGAATTCGATCACGTAATCGTCGCCTCGGGCCATTTCTCGACGCCCAACGTACCCGACTACCCCGGTTTCGAAAACTTCAACGGCCGCATCCTGCACGCGCACGATTTCCGCGACGCGATGGAGTTCAAGGACAAGGATATCCTGCTTGTCGGCAGCTCGTACTCGGCCGAGGATATCGGTTCACAGTGCTGGAAGTATGGCGCCAGGACGATCACCACGTCGTATCGCACCGCGCCGATGGGCTACAAGTGGCCGGACAACTGGGAAGAGAAACCGCTGCTCACCGGCGTCGACAAGAATACCGTGAGCTTTAGCGACGGCACGAAAAAAGATATCGACGCGATTATTCTTTGCACCGGCTACCTGCACCACTTCCCGTTCATGGAGGAGAGCCTGCGACTGAGAACCGAAAACCGACTGGCACCGGCAGATTTGTACAAGACCGTGGTATGGCAACATAACCCCAAGCTGCTCTATCTCGGCATGCAGGACCAGTGGTATACCTTCAACATGTTCGACGCCCAGGCCTGGTACGCGCGCGACGTGATCATGGGACGCATCGAGTTACCTTCGCAGGCCGAGATGAACGAGGATATCGAAAAGCTCCGCGCCGACGAGGACGCGCTCGAGGACGATTACGCCTGCATCGCCTTCCAGGGCGCCTATACCATGGAATTGATGGAAATGACGGACTACCCGCCATTTGATTGTGCCGGCGCCAACGAGGCTTTCTATCAATGGAAGAAGCACAAGAAGGAAAACATCATGACTTTCCGCGATCACGGCTACAAGTCGGCCCTGACCGGCACCATGGCGCCGGCGCACCACACCCCGTGGAAAGACGCGCTCGACGATTCGCTGGAAAGCTACCTGCAAACCGATTCCTAGAGGCCACTCTCCTCGCTCAAACCCTGATGGTTTGTTTGATACGGGATTCCGCAAGGGATCCCGTTTTTTTGGCTTCGATCCGGACACCGGCAGCGCGAGTTCAGGCATACGGCAGGACACTGCCAGCCAGTCCATGGCGGGCAGATCGAGAGTAGTTATCCGATCCGGCGCGGTTTCGCAAGCGTGTTTCGGGCTCTCTTCATGACGTTCCCGCCTTGCGCATCGAAAGCAACGGTTCCGACGGTTTGATTCGGCTCCGGAAGTCGCGGCCTGCCAGTTCGGGTATCTCGCCTGCAGGAACCGGTTTGGCGAAGTAATAGCCCTGAATGATATCGCATCCGATGGCGGCCAGAACCTTGACCTGGTCTGCTTCCTCGACGCCCTCGGCGATAACGGTTTGCCCAAGCGCGTGCGCGGCACCGACGATGGTACCGAGTAATATGGACGACTTTGGATCCTGCATCATGTCGATAATAAAGACCCGGTCGATTTTCAGGTGGTCGATGGGCAAGTGTTTGAGCGATGCCAGCGAAGAGAAGCCGGTACCGAAATCGTCGATTGCAATGCTGATGCCCATTTCCTTGAGACGGTTGAACATTGCCAGGTTCTCGCGCGTCGGCTGGGTAACGCTCTCGGTAATTTCGAGTTCCAGCGAAGATCCCGCTAAGCCGCTGTCAGTCAGTACCCGCTCTACCGTGTCGGCGAATTCGGCATCCCGAAACTGGCTGGACGAAACGTTCACCGCCATCTGGAAGTGCGGTAAATCAGTTTCCCGCCAGGCCACGAGCTGTTCACACGCCGCTTGTAAAACCCACAGCCCCAGCGGCTTGATAAAGCCGATCCGCTCGGCGATGCCGATAAATTCCGCGGGCGGAATCTGCCCGCGCGTCGGATGGTTCCAGCGCACCAGCGCCTCGACCCCGGCCATACGGCCGCTATCGAGATCGATTTGCGGCTGGTAGTAAAGCTCCAGTTCACCCTTATCGATGGTCTGGCGCAATTCCTGTTCGATGTTTAAACGGTTCTCGGCCTTGTCGGTAAATTCCTGCCGATAGAACATGTAGCGATGCTTGCCGGTTTCCTTGGCGGCATACATCGCGCTATCGGCCGCCTTCAGCAAGGATCTGGAATCGTCACCGTCGTCCGGGTAATGGGCGATACCGATACTGCAACGGGGTCGAATCGTTTGCCGTCCCAAGTTAACCGGCTCGTTCAATCCCTCGAGGCAGCGATTGGCGACGTGGGCGGCGTCGTATTGATCGCAGATATTATCGACCATGATGCAAAATTCGTCGCCGCTCAGGCGCGCGACGAAATCGGTTTCCCGGAGCACGCCCTGCAGGCGGCGCGCAATTTCCTTGAGCAGCAAATCGCCGGCGTCGTGTCCGAGGCTGTCGTTTACGTCCTTGAACCCGTCCAGGTCCAGGAACAGCAGCGCGAAACGTTCGGCGCGGCGATGTGCGGTGTTGATGACATCTTCGAGGTGCTTATGGAAATAGGCGCGGCTTGCAAGCCCGGTCAGTTCGTCCGAGTAGGCCAGTGTGCGAATCTTCTTTTCCGATTCGCGTTGCCGTGTAATATTTTGCACGGTGCCGAGCACGATATCGCGGGAATCGCTCGGCCGCGCCAGTTCCTGGTGCACGGCGACTGTTTCCGATTCCAGGGTGCACAGGCGGTAATCGTCGGAGCTCGACTCGCCTTCGAGACCGGCGTTGACAATCTTGTTACGCACAAATTCCTGGTCTTCCGGGTGGATCAACTCGATGAAATCGTCCAGGCCACCCAGGCGCGTAACATTGCCCAGCACCAGCAACTCGGCGAGTTGTTCGGAAATCACGAAATCGTCGCTAGCGGAATTCCATTGCCAGTATCCGACACCGGCAACGCGCTGTGCGCTGGCGAGCCATTCCTGGCTGATGCGTAATTCCCTGAGGTCACTGGCGACGCGCAACTGGAACTCGATGCGCGAACTCAACACCGCGTAATTGATCGGCTTGACGACAAAATCGGTGGCGCCGGACTCGAACGCCCGGTTGACCGATTCCATGTCGCCGAGCCCGGTCAGTATCATCACCGGAATATTGCGGGTTTCACGCCCCTGCCGCATTTTACGGCAGACATCGAATCCGTCGAGCCCCGGCATTACGGCATCGAGCAGGACGAGATCGGGCAGGCTTTGCTGCAGCGCCGACAGGGCTGCTTCGCCGCTGGCCGCCTCGATCACATCGAATCCTGTGCCCCTGAGCGCCTCGCTCGTGGTCAGGCGGAAGCCGTTATCGTCGTCCGCGACCATGACCACCGGGGCCGCGGTTTGCGTTGGCGACTGCTTCTCGCCAGGTTGATCCCGAGGCTCGTCCTCGCCCGGTTCGACTTGTTGGCTCAATTCGCGCAACACCCCGGGCAACCGGGACTCGAGCGTGAGTAATTGTACCGGCACGAGATCGATAAATTGCTCGCGGGCCGCTTCCTCGATGCGGGCACACATCCGTGAAATTCCTTTCGCGCCCAGATTCGCGCTCGACGATTTCAGACTGTGGGCGACTGTTCTGAGCGTCTCTAGATCATTGTCGGACAGGGCCTGGCGAAGCCGGTTCAGATCCGCGGGCGTCTGCTGCAGGAAAGCGCGGATCGATTTACCGATGATATCGCGGCCGGTGGTTTCCGATAATTTGCGTAGTTCATCCAGAACGGCGGTATCGATTTCGCTTTCGTCGTTATCCGCAGGCGTTTCAGCGGACCCATGACCGGCGTCCGCTTCCGCTGCCAGCCACTGATCCAGGGTGGCCGCCAGCTTATCCTGGCTGAAGGGCTTACTCATGTAGCCGTCCATGCCGGCTTCGGCGCACTCCGCCTCGATGCCCTTTTTGACATCCGCGGTCAGCGCGACGATCGGGACTCGCGGCAGTCCATTTTGATTTTCATGTTGGCGAATGCCCCGGCTTGCGTCGAAGCCGCTCATTTCCGGCATGTGGCAATCCATCAGCACCAGGTCGTAGGCTTTACTCCTGGCTGCTTCCACCGCCTCGATGCCATTCTCGGCCACGTCCGCGTCGCAGCCGAGGGCCATAAGCATTCCGATGGCCACTTCCTGGTTTACCTCGTTATCCTCGGCCAGCAGAATCTCACCGGAAAAGCGATGGATTTTCCGCTCGCTGGATTTTTTGCTGGAATGCCTGTCTCCGATCACGTCGCACAGGCATTCCAGCAGTTGCTGTTGCCTGACCGGTTTTTGCAGGTAACGGGTGATCGACGCCTTGTTGGCAATCGCGGAGCCGGTATCGAAACCGGTCGAACTGAGCAGCACCAGTTGCGGTGTATGAATACCCGGATCCGCGGTAAGCGTCCTGGCCAGTTCCATGCCGTCCATGTCCGGCATATGCCAGTCCAGTAATACGACCTGGTACGGATCGTTTTGCGCCTGTGCCCGGCGGATATACTCGATCGCCTTCAGGCCCGATGCCACGTTGTCGTTACGCATGCCCCAGGACAGGACCTGGTTATGCAGGATGTCGCGATTGACGGCGTGATCGTCGACGATCAGCACGCGCAAGCCGGCCAGGGCCTCGGGCGCCTGCGGCTGCGTGAGGTCCTCTTCGGCG